>JBKKDD010000056.1:0-3750 GCA_046708705.1 Miltoncostaeaceae bacterium
GGGCGGGGACCTCGTCCTTGCGCCGCTTGAAGTCGATGATCCGGTAGCGGCGCTTGTGGCCGCCGCCGATGTGCCGGGTCGTGATGCGACCGTTGTTGTTGCGCCCGCCCGTCCGGGAGACCTTGCCCAACAGCGACTTCTCGGGCGTGGACTTGGTGATCTCCTCGAAGTCCGAGGAGGTGACGAACCGGCGCCCCGGCGAAGTCGGCTTGTATTTCCTGATTCCCATGGACCTAGACGCCTTCGAAGAGTTCGATGCGGTCGCCGGGCACCAGCTCGACGATCGCCTTCTTGTATCCCGGACGCCGGCCCTTGGTGGGGCCGCGGCGCTTGGGCTTGCTCTGCACCTTCAGGATCCGGACGTCCGTGACGGTCACGTCGAAGATGTCCTCGACCGCCTGGCGGATCTGGATCTTGTGCCCGTCCTGCAGCACCTGGAAGGTGTACTGGTTGTGCCGCTGGGCGAGCTGAAACGCCTTCTCGGAGATGACCGGGCGCACGACGACCCGCCGGATGTCTTCACGCAGGCTGCCGCTCATTTGGCATCGTCCTCGTCCGGGGTGTCCTGCTCGGTCTCTGCCTCGGCCTCGGCGTCCGCCTTGGGCTCGGCCTTCTTACGGGTGCGCTTGGGCTTCTCGACGACCTCGGCGGCCGGCTCATCGACGTCGACCTCGTCGGTGGCCGTGGCCTCGTCCGCCACCTCGGCGGCGGAGGGCTGCTCGACCTCGACGGCCTCCTGCTCGGGCGCCTCGGCCTCCACAACGGCCTGCTCGTCGGCGTCGGCCTCGACGTCGGCCGTGGGCGTCGGCTCGGCCTTCTTGCGTCCGCGCTTGGGCTTGTCATCGGCCTTCTTGGTGCGAGTGATCGGCTTGGGCTTGGGCGGCGGGGTGCGCTCGGGGAGCGGCTTCGCCTCGACCTCAACCTCGGTGACCTCCAGCTCGCCGCCGGTGTAGCGCTCCCAGACAGCCCGCTCGATCAGCAGGCTCCGTCCGGCCATCACGTCCACGACCTCGATGTCCCCCGCCGCCAGGACGTAGACGCCCTGCAGGTTGCGAAACGAGAGACCCTCGACGGAGTCCGGGTAGTCCATCAGCACAAGGAGCGGCCGCGCCGCCAGGGCCTCGGGCGCCTGGAACAGGTAGGCCGAGGCACGCTTGGACGACGGGGTGTCCCAGCCGGTCGGGTCCATCACGGCCATGCTGCCGCGGTCGGCGTGCGCACGCAGCGCCGCGCGAAACGCCTGGGCACGGACCTTGCGATTGACCTTGCCGCCGTGGTCACGCGGGGTCGGACCGAACGTGACGCCACCGCCACGCCACTGCGGCGCGCGGATGGAGCCCTGACGGGCGCGGCCGGTGCCCTTCTGGCGCCAGGGCTTGCGTCCACCGCCGCGAACCTCGCCGCGGTTCTTGGTGGAGTGCGTGCCCGCGCGTCGGGCGCCGAGCTCGGCGACGACCGTCTCATGGATCAGGTGGGGCTTGATGGCCTGCTCCGCGACGGGGCCGCTGAACGCGGCGTCGCCGGTGGGCAGACCCTCGGGGTTGAGGACGGGGACGCTCATACGCCGCCCCCGACACCAACAGGCGCGCGAAGCGTTTGAGCGGCCCGGAGGGCCGCGAGTAGGCCGCCGAAGTGCCGTGCTGAGGGCGCCGGATGGTCAGCCCTGGGCGGCCTACTCGCGACCGGACGAGGGATGATGATGCTGCGGTGGCTCGAACGCCGGTGGCGGCTGGAGATCATCCGGCCCTCACGATCACGATGCCGTTGACGCCGCCCGGAACCGACCCGTTCACCAGCAGCAGGTTGCGCTCCGGATCGCAGTCCACGACCTGCAGCCCGCGCTGGGTGACGCGGTCGCCGCCCATGCGCCCGCTCATCCGCACGCCCTTCATGACGCGCGCCGGGTAGGCGGCGGCGCCGATGGAGCCCGGGCCGCGCACGTTGTGCGAGCCGTGGGTGACCGGTCCGCGCTTGAAGTTGTGCCGCTTGATCGTGCCCTGGTAGCCCTTGCCCTTGGAGGTGCCGGTCACGCGCACCATCTGGCCCGAGCTGAACGAATCGACGGTGACGACGTCACCCACCGCGACGCCCTCGGCGATCTCGTCGGTGGGGAACTCCGCCAGGTGGCGGTGGGGAGCGGCGCCGGACTTCTGCAGGTGGCCGATCTCGGGCTTGCTGACGTGCTTGGGCGTGGTCTGCCCGAACGCGAGCTGCACGGCCTCGTAGCCGTCGCTCGCGTGGGTCTTGACCTGCGTCACCGGGCAGGGTCCCGCCTCGATCACGGTGACCGTCACGCGCCGTCCGTCCTCGGCGAAGATCTGCGTCATCCCGAGCTTGCGTCCAATGATCGCGGGCATCAGAGAGTGGTGGCCCTTCCTACGGCGTCGGCTGACTCTGTCGTGAGACGCGTCACCGCTATGCCTTGATCTCGATGTCGACGCCGGCGGGCAGGTCGAGCCGCATCAGCGAGTCGACGGTCCGGGGCGTCGGCGAGTAGATGTCGATCAGCCGCTTGTGCGTGCGGATCTCGAAGTGCTCGCGTGCGTCCTTGTCCACGAAGGGACCCTTGATGACGCAGTACACGTTCTTTTCGGTCGGCAACGGCACCGGCCCGGAGATCGTCGCGCCTGAGCGCTGCGCCGTCTCGACGATGGACGCGGCACTCTTGTCGATGAGCTCGTGGTCGTATGCCTTCAACCGTATGCGGATTTTGTTCTGCTGCACCTTGAGTCCCTGGATGAGAAAAACCCGCCGCCCCCGGTGGGGGAGCGACGGGTTGAGAGGTCTACCCTTGCCTAAGCGATGATCTTGTCGACCACCCCGGCGCCGACGGTTCGGCCTCCTTCGCGAATCGCGAAGCGAAGGCCCTCTTCCATGGCGATCGGGACGATCAGCTCGACCTCCATGACCGCGTTGTCGCCCGGCATCGTCATCTCGACACCCTCGGCGAGGGTGATGACGCCGGTCACGTCGGTCGTTCGGAAGTAGAACTGCGGACGGTAGTTGGAGAAGAACGGCGTGTGACGGCCGCCCTCGTCCTTGGAGAGGACGTAGACGTTGGCGGTGAACTTTGTGTGCGGGGTGATCGACTTTGGCGCCGCCAGCACCTGGCCGCGCTGGATCTCCTCGCGCTTGAGACCGCGGAGCAGACAGCCGATGTTGTCGCCGGCGCGTCCCTCGTCCAGCAGCTTGCGGAACATCTCGACGCCAGTCACGACGGTGGAGCCGGTCTGCTTGGTCATTCCGACCAGCTCGATCGTCTCGCCGACCTTGACGACGCCGCGCTCGACGCGGCCGGTGGCGACGGTGCCGCGGCCGGTGATCGAGAAGACGTCCTCGACCGGCATCAGGAAGGGCTTGTCGATGTCGCGCTCGGGCACCGGGACGTAGTCGTCCACGGCCGCCATCAGCTCCATGATCCCCGCCTCGGCGTCCGCGTCGCCGTTGAGGGCGTTGAGGGCCGACACGCGGATGACCGGGACGTCGTCACCGGGGAACTCGTAGCTCGACAGGAGCTCGCGGACCTCCAGCTCGACGAGCTCGAGCAGCTCCTCGTCGTCGACCATGTCGGCCTTGTTCAGCGCGACCACGATGTACGGGACGCCCACCTGGCGGGCGAGCAAGATGTGCTCACGCGTCTGGGGCATCGGGCCGTCGGCGGCCGAGACCACCAGGATCGCGCCGTCCATCTGCGCGGCGCCGGTGATCATGTTCTTGATGTAGTCGGCGTGCCCCGGGCAGTCGACGTGC
>JBKKDD010000057.1:0-3402 GCA_046708705.1 Miltoncostaeaceae bacterium
AAAGGGCTCACTCGGGCACGATGGTAGCGTCCCCGCTCGGGTCCCACGGAGCGGGAGGGTCTGCGAGTGGTTGTCGGTGTCGATGTCGGAGGTACGAAGATCGCCGGCGTCGTGCTGGATCGCGACGGCGTCGTGTGCGCGTTCGCGACCGTGCCCACCCCGCTGGCCGGCGTGGAGCTGGTGGCGGCGGTCGCCGAGCTGGTCGAGGGCCTGCGGGCGGACATCGAGGGGGGCGTCCAGGCGGTGGGTGTCGGTCTGCCCTCGCTCATAGACAGCCGCACCGGCCGGGTCTGCATGAGCACCAACGTCGACCTGGCCGACGTGGACGTGCGGACCGACCTGCAGCGCGTGCTCGGGATTTCCGTCGCCCTCGACAACGACGCCAACCTGGCAGCCCTTGCCGAGCACCGCGTGGGCGCGGGACGCGAGTTCGGCGACCTCGTGCTGCTCACCGTGGGCACCGGCGTGGGCGGCGGCGTCGTGATCGGCGACAAGATCTTTCGCGGTGGCAGCGGCACGGGGGCCGAGCTGGGGCACGTGGTCGTGCAGGCGGACGGGCCGCGCTGCCAGCGCAACTGTCCCAATCGCGGCTGCCTCGAGACGATGTGCAGCGGCACAGCGATCGCCCGCGATGCCGGCATGCCCGCGCCCGAGGTCGTGCGTCTGGCACACGCCGGAGACGCGCAGGCGCTGGCGGTGCTCGATCGCGCCGGGCGCTTTCTGGGGGTCGGCCTGTCGAGCCTCGCCAACATCTTCAACCCCGATGCGTTCGTCATCGGTGGGGGAGTCGGCGCCGCCGGCGACCTGCTGCTGGCGCCGGCGACCGACGAGTACCGCTCGCGCGCCCTGCCGCCCAACGCCCGCGCCGCCGTGGTGCCCGCCGTGCTCGGCCCGCGTGCCGGGGCGATCGGCGCCGGGCTGGTGGCCTGGGATCTCGTCGACGACGAATGAGCACCCCCGGGACGCTGCTCGTCGTCGCGACGCCGATCGGCAACCTGGACGATCTGTCGCCGCGCGCTGCAGCGGCGTTGCGCGACGCCGATCTGGTGGCGTGCGAGGACACGCGGCGGACGGCGACGCTGCTGCGCCACGCGGGCTCCACCGCGCCAATGGTGCCCGTGCACGCGCACAACGAGGCCGGGCGCGCCGGGGACCTGGTGCAGCGGATGCGCGACGGCGTCACGGTGGCACTCGTCAGCGACGCCGGGATGCCGGGCATCAGCGACCCGGGGCAGCGCGTCGTCGCGGCGGCCCGCGCCGCGGGGCTCAGCGTCAGCGTCATCCCGGGGCCCAGCGCCGTCGAGGCGGCGCTCGTCGCCTCGGGGTTGCCGGTCGAGCCGTTCACGTTCGTCGGCTTCTTCCCACGCAAGGCGGGTGAGCGCGCCGCGCTGTTCGCGGCATACGCCGGCTGGCGCGGAAGCGTGGTGGGCTTCGAGAGCCCTCGTCGCCTGGGGGGCCTGCTCGCCTCGCTCGCCGCGATCGATCCCGAGCGCCCGGTCGCGGTCGGCCGTGAGCTGACGAAGTTGCACGAGGAGGTCGTCTGCGGGACCGCCGCCGAGCTCGCCGCGCGGTACGCCGAGGTGCCCTACGGCGAGGTGACCGTCGTGATCGGACCGGCGGCCGTCCCGGTCGATGCGGGTGAGGACCGACTTGTCCAGGGGGTCGCGGTGCTGCTCGAGGCGGGGCTCAGCCCGGCACGCGTGGCCGACGCGGCGGCGCAACTGGGCCTCGGCGCCCGTAACGCGGCGTACCGGGCGGCGCTGGCCGCCACGCGCAGCGAGGGGTAGCGGACGCTCGGCGGGACCTGGGGATGCCGGTTGTAGACTCCCCGGCCGTGCCCGGTCGCTTCTTCATCACCACGCCGATCTACTACGTCAACGCGGAGCCGCATGTCGGTCACGCCTACACGACGATCATGAGCGACATCCTGGCGCGCCATCACCGCCAGCGTGGCGAGGACGTGTTCTTCCTGACGGGCACCGACGAGCACGGCGACAAGATCGCCCGCGCCGCAGAGCAGCTCGGCCGCTCGCCCAAGGAGCACACTGACGCCATCTCCGCCCGCTTCCGCGAGCTGTGGAGGACGTTCGGCCTCTCGCACGACTTCTTCATCCGCACGACCGACGCCGAGCACGTCGCCGCGGTGCAGGCGGTGCTGGAGCGGATCCACGCGTCCGGCGACATCTACAAGGGCTCATACGGCGGCTGGTATTGCACCTCGTGCGAGGCGTTCTACAGCGAGGACGACCTGATCGACGGCACCCACTGCCCCGAGCACCGCATCCCGGTGGAGTGGGTCGAGGAGGAGAACTGGTTCTTCCGGCTGTCGGCGTACCGCGACCGGCTGCTCGCGCTCTACGCCGACACCCCCGCGTTCGTGCGACCGCCCCACCGCCTGAACGAAGCCCGCAAGATCGCCGAGCAGGTCGAGGACATCTCCATCTCGCGGGCCAACGTCACCTGGGGCGTGCCGGTCCCGTGGGATGACCAGCACGTCGTCTACGTCTGGGTGGACGCGCTCCTCAACTACGTCACGGCGCTGACCTACGCGCGGTCCGGCGAGGACATGACCGGGCGGTTCTGGCCGGCGGATCTGCAGGTGCTGGGCAAGGACATCCTCAAGTTCCACGCGGTGATTTGGCCGGCGCTGCTGATGTCTGCCGGGTTGGCGCCGCCGCGCGGGCTGTTCATCCACGGGTTCGTGATGAAGGGCGGCGAGCGGCTCAGCAAGACGACCGGCAACCTGGTCGACCCGCTGCCGTACGTCGAGCGCTACGGCATCGACGCGCTGCGCTGGTACCTGGCGCGGGAGATCCGCTTCGGCGAGGACGGGCCGTTCAGTGACGAGGGCTTCGACGGTCGCTACCACAGCGAGCTCGCCAACGAGCTCGGCAACCTGTTGAACCGCACCGTCAGCATGATTGGCCGCTACCGCGACGGGGTGGTGCCGGGCGACGGCGGTGACGATGCGGGGCTCGCGGCCGAGGTGGCGGAGCGGGTCGCGGCCGTCACGGCGGCGTTCGACGTCGCCGATGTCACTGCCGCCGCCGAGGAGGCCTGGAAGCTGGTGCGCCGTCTCAACCAACTCGTCGAGGAGCGCGCGCCCTGGGTGCTGGCCAAGGATCCGGCCCGAGCCGGAGAGCTGGATCAGATCCTGATGAGCCTGGCCGAGGGCCTTCGCATCGTGTCGATCCTGCTGTGGCCCTACATGCCCGAGTCGGCGGAGCGCGCGCTCGTGGCGCGCGGGCAGGACGGCGCGCACCCGGCACTGGCGGCGGCGACGTGGGGCGGCGGCGGGCCGGGCGCCACGGTCGCCCCGAACGGCCCGCGCATTCCCCGCATCGAGGCCGACGAAGGCGGGTACTGATCGTCGACTACCCCACCCCACGGGTCTCCAGCGCC
>JBKKDD010000058.1:0-15128 GCA_046708705.1 Miltoncostaeaceae bacterium
CACCTGGACCGTACACGCGGTCGGCCAGGCGGAAGCGCGCGGCACGCCAGCCGCGGGGAAGCTGTGCGGGACTCACTCGGCCAGACGCGCCAGGGCGATCGTGGCATTGTGGCCGCCGAATCCGAAGCCGTTCGACAGCACCACGTCGACCTGCACGGCGCGCGCGGTGTTCGCGACGTGGTCCACTCCCGCACACGTCGGATCCAGGTCGTCCAGGTTGATCGTCGGAGGGATCATCCGCTCGCGGATCGCCATCGCGCCGAGCGCGGCCTCGACGCCGCCGGTGGCACCCAGGCAGTGGCCGTGCATCGACTTGGTCGAGCTGACCGCCACGGCCGCCGCCACGTCGGCGCCCAGGGCCTTCTGGATGACGCGGATCTCGGACGGGTCGCCCACCGGGGTCGACGTGCCGTGCACGTTGACGTAGCCAACCTGCTCCGGCGCGATCCCGGCGTCCTGCATCGCCATGCGCATGGCGAGCGCCGGGGCATGGCCGGTGGGATCCGGCTCGGTCAGGTGGTGGGCGTCGCCGCTCATGCCGTACCCGACGACCTCGCACCAGATGTCGGCGCCGCGCGCCTCGGCGTAGCCGAGCTCCTCGAGCACCAGCACCGCCCCCGCCTCGCCCATGACGAAGCCGTCGCGACCGGTGTCGAACGGCCTGCTGGCTGCGGCCGGATCGTCGTTGCGCGTTGAGAGCGCCTTCATCGAGTTGAACGCGGCGATCGAGATGGGCGTGATCGCGGCCTCGGCCCCGCCGGCGAGCATCACGTCGGCGTGGTCGCGCCGGATGACCTCGAGCGCGTCGCCGATCGCGTGGTTGCCCGAGGCGCAGGCGGTGACCGGGCACGACAGCGGGCCGCGCAGGCCGAGCGCCATCGAGACCTGCGCCGCCCCCATGTTGGCGATCATCATCGGGATGAAGAGCGGCGAGACGCGCGTCGGCCCGCGCTCGAGCAGCACCGCGACCTGGTCCTCGAACGTCTGCAGGCCGCCCACGCCGCTCGCGATGATCGCCCCGATACGATCGTCACCGCCGGCGTCGAGGGGCAGCCCGGCGTCCTCGATCGCCATCTTGCCCGCCGCGACAGCGAGCTGGGCGAACCGATCCATCCGGCGCGCGGACTTGTGGTCCATGTAGGAGACCGGATCGAACTCGGTCGCCTCGCAGGCAAACTTGGTCACGTGTCCGGACGCGTCGAAAAGCGTGATCGGACCCGCGCCCGACCTGCCCGCGACCGCGGCGGCCCACACGGCCTCGCGGCCGATGCCGATCGACGTGACCAGGCCGATGCCAGTGATGACTACCCGGCGTTTTCTGTCAGACACGCGTCTCCCCCGTTGCTACATCGACATGCCGCCGTCGACCGGCAGCACCACGCCCGTCACGTACGACGCGGCGGGCGAACACAGGTACGCGACGGCGTCAGCGACGTCCTGGGGAGTTCCCAGGCGTCGCAGCGGCGTCGCCTCGAGCAACGCGGCGCGGACCTCGTCGCCGAGATCGGACGTCATGTCCGTCTCGATGTAGCCGGGGGCGACCGCGTTGACCCTGACGCCCCTGGCGCCGACCTCCCGCGCCAGCGATTTGACCATCCCGATCATTCCCGCCTTGGCGGCGGCATAGTTGACCTGCCCGGCGTTGCCGCCCAGGCCGACGACGGACGACACCGCCACGATCGACCCCGCCCGGCGCTTGAGCAGGCCGCGCAACGCGGCGCGCGCGGTGAAGAACGCGCCGTCCAGGTTGGTGCGCAGCACCGCCCCCCAATCCTCCGCGCTCATGCGCAGCGCCAGGCCGTCACGGGTGATGCCGGCATTCAGGATCACGGCGTCCAGGTCACCCAGTCCGTCCTCGGCCGCTGCCACGAACGCGATCGCGGAGGCCTCGTCGGCCACGTCAACCTGACATACGAGCGCGCGCGCGCCCGCGGCCTCAACCGCGGCCGCGGTCCGGGCCGCGCCGTCGGCGTCGCGCAGGTACCCGATGGCCACGTCGAACCCGGCCCGTGCCAGCGTCGCCGCACACGCAGCCCCGATACCCCGGCTCGCGCCGGTGACGAGCGCCGACGCCATCAGGAGACCGGCGCCAGCGCCGCGACGTCATCAGGCGTCCCGATCTGCGACGTCGCGGCATCGCGGCGAACGCGGCGGACCAGCCCCGATAGGACCCGGCCCGGCCCGATCTCGACGAACCGGGTGACGCCCATCTGCAGGGCGTGCTCGATTGCCTGGCCGAAGCGCACGGGGGCGAGCAACTGGGACAGCAGGATCTCGCGCAGGCGCTCGGCGGGCTCGATGGCGACGGTCGTCGTCGACAGGAACGAGGGCACGGGCTCCGCGGGCTGCCAGGCGGCGAGCGCCGGCTCCAGACGCTCGGCCGCCGGCGCCATCAGCGGGGAGTGGAACGCCCCGCCGACCTGCAGTTGCGAGGCTTTGACACCCCGCTCGGCTGCGATCGCGAGCAGGCGCGCCACGGCCTCGACGCCACCCGAGACCACGACCTGGCCAGGGCAGTTGTAGTTGGCGGGCCACACGTCGCCGACCTCGGCGCACAACGCCTCGACCTCGGCGTCGCCCTGACCCAGCAGCGCCGCCATCGTGCCCGGCCGCTCCTGCCCCGCGGCGTGCATGGCCGCGCCGCGCTCGGCCACCAGGCGAAGCGCCTGGGCGTAGTCGATCGCGCCCGCCGCCACCAGCGCGGAGTACTCGCCGAGCGAGTGGCCGAGCACGATGTCGCCGCCCAGGCCGTGCTCTGCGACGACCCGCCAGGCCGCCACCGACGTCGCGAGGATCGCGGGCTGGCAGACGTCGGTCGGGACCAGCGCATCGGCCGGACCCAGATGACAGATCGCGGCAAGGTCGTACCCGAGTGCCTCGTTGGCCTCGTCGAATGCGGCCCGTGCCACGGGGTAGGCCTCGGCCAGCGCCATGCCCATGCCCACCTGCTGGGCCCCCTGGCCGGGGAACATCAGGGCGATCATGCGGCCACCAGGGGCTCGTAGCGCACGACGGTCGAGCCCCAGGTCAAGCCGCCGCCGAACGCGATCAACAGCAGCAGGTCGCCGGGCTTGAGCCGTCCCTGGTCACGGGCCTCGGTCATCGCCATTGGCACGGATGCCGACGAGGTGTTGCCGAAGCGATCCAGGTTGATCACGACCTTGGCCGGGTCGATGCCGAGGCGCTCCACCGCGTAGTCGATGATGCGGGTGTTGGCCTGATGCGGCACGAACAAGTCGATCTCGTCGGCCGAGAGCTCGAGCGCCTCGAGCAGCCGGGTGGTCGAGTCGGTGATCACGCGCGTGGCGAACTTGAACACCTCGCGTCCATTCATCTTCAGGAACGCGTCCTGGGGCTCGAACGGCCTGTTGGCCGGGTTGCGCGACCCACCCACGGGCAGGAGCAGGTCCTTGCCACCGCTCCCGTCGGCGCCGAGCTCAAAGCCGAGGAAGCCCGTCAGCGACTCGTCGTCGCTGGCTTGGATCAGCGCGCCGGCGGCGCCGTCGCCGAACAGCACGCACGTCGCCCGGTCGGAATAGTCGGCGATCCGCGACAGGGTCTCGGCGCCGACGACGAGCACGTTGCGGGCCAGGCCGCTCTCGACCAGCGCGCAGGCCTGGGCGAGGCCGTAGATGAATCCGCTGCACGCCGCCAGCAAGTCGAACGCGGCCGCGTTGGTGGCGCCGATGCGGTCTTGGACGACCGCCGCGGTTGACGGGAACAGATACTCGGGCGTGGCCGTGGGGACCATCAGCACGTCGATGTCCGCGGCCGCCACGCCCGCGGTGGCCAGGATGTCCTGCGCCGCCAGGACCGCCAGGTCGGCGGTCGACTGTTCCGGTTCGGCGATCCGCCGCTCGCGAATGCCGGTGCGCGAGACGATCCACTCGTCGGTGGTGTCGACCATGGACTCGAGGTCGGCGTTGGTGAGGCGGCGCTCGGGCACGTACGAGCCGATCGCGACCATGCGCGCCCGCTGCTTGGTGCCGTTCCTGACGGCGATCATACCTCCCCTTCCATGATGGCGAATCGCAGGACTGCCTGGCACGCGAGCGCGCCATCGACGGTCGCGGTGCCCTCCCCCTCACCGATCGGCCCGCGTTGTCGGGTCAGGATCATCTCGAGCTCCAGCGTCTCACCCGGGAGCACCTGGCGGCGAAAGCGGGCCTTCTCGATGCCGGCGAACAGGGCCAGTTTGCCCTGGTTGGCCTCGAGCGACAGCACCGCGAGCGCGCCCGTCTGCGCCAGGGACTCGATGATCAGCACCCCCGGGGTGACGGGATGGCCGGGGAAGTGCCCGGCGAAGAACGGGGCGTCGGCGGGCACCGTCCAGCGCGCCCTGGCCGACTGGCCTGGCTGGAGGTCCACCACCTCGTCGACGAGAAGGAAGGGCGGGCGGTGCGGAAGGATGTCCGTGGGCGCCGGAACGCTCAATGCGCGCTGATGCTAGCCCATGGCCGGGTTCCCCGGTCGCGGGCGAGGGCTATCCGGCGGTGCGACCGCCGTCCACCGGGATCACCGCGCCGGTCAGGTACACGCCGTCCGGACCGCAGAGAAAGCTGACCAGCCCGGCGATCTCCTCGGGCTCGGCGATGCGTCCGGCGGGGATGCGGGCCAGGTGCTCGGCGGACACCAGCGGGTCGGCCAGACGCTCGTCGACCGACCGCGTCCGCACGTCGCCGGGGCAGATCGCGCAGACCCTGATTCCGCGCGGGGCAAGGTCCAGGGCCATGGACTTGGCGAGCATGATCACCCCCGCCTTGGACACCGCGAAGTCGGCGCAGCGCGCCTCGGCGGCCAGGCCGTGGACGCTGGCGTTGAACACGATCGTGCCGCCCGGGGCCATCGTCCTGGCGACGGCGCGCGCGACCAGGAACGCTCCGGTCAGGTTGACGTCGAGCACGCGGCGGAACTCCTCGACCGACAGCGCGAGGACGTCGCGGCGCTCGCCGGGGACCGACGCGCTGACGAACGCGGCGTCGATCGCCCCGAGCCGCTCGCGCGCCTGTGCGATGACCTGCTCGACCTCGAGCTCCTGAGCGACGTCGCACGCGGCGCCGCCGGCGGCCGCGACCTCGCCGAGCGCCCGAGCGACGCTGTCGGTCTGGCGGCCCATGATCCACACCGCCGCGCCTTCGGCGGTGAATCGCCGCGCGGCGGCCAGGCCGATTCCCGCGGTGCCCCCCGAGATGACGATGCCACGACCCTCGTGGCGGGAGGGGCTGGGCTCGGCGAGCGCCTGGGGCGCCGCCACCGGTTGCACCACGGGGTCGAGTTCGCTGATCGCCCTGCTCCTTGGCAGAAAGTCGCGTGATCCTACCGCCTGGACGCGCCGCACGACATCCACGCCGAGCGAAACGGTCAGGGCGCCCTGCCGCCGTGGCGCTCGAGGGCCGTCCGGAGGATGGCCGTGGGATCCGGTCCGACCGGGGCACCGTGCGCAGGCAGGAGGTGGGCGAGATCGTGGCTCAGCAGACGGCGCAGTGCCGGCTCCAGATCGTCGCGGTACCACGCGCGCTCGGCGTCGTCGGTGGCATACCACCCCGGATCGGCAACCCGCAAGCCGCCGTCTGCGTCCCCGATCAGCACGTCGCCGACGACGGCCGCGCGGTGGTCGGTCAGCACGTAGACGCACTCCTCGTTGGGCGGCGGCGATCCGGTGGAGAGGACGAGGACGCCCGGGACGACCGGCCGGCCGGCCTCCGCCGTGTCCGTGACGACCCCCGCCAGGTTGTGGCCCGTCGCGGTCGGGGCCACGACCCGCGCGCCGTGCCGCTCACGAAACGCCGAGGCGCTGCGCACGTGCCAGCGGCAGGTCAGCAGGACCACGACGGGCAGGCCCAGGCGGTCGACATCGCGATCGAACGCGTCCCAGAACCGTTTGGCGTCAGGCCCCGCGTCCGGCACGAGCGGGTCGACGACCACGATGGCCTCGAGTGTCTCGCAGTAGACCGACCCGACGATCTCGTCCCAGTCGAGGGCGCCGTCCCACTCCGGATGGCGCGTGGTCCATCGCCACAGCCCCGCCGTGAGCTGCTGCACGGCCATGCCCGACATCAGGCGATCCCCGCCGACAGAGTCCTCAGGGTCCCTGGTGGGAGGCGTCGGTGAACTCGCGGTGCTCGCCGGTGACCACGTAGGCGACCTGCTCGCCGATGTCGACGGCGTGGTCGCCGATGCGCTCCAGGCAACGGGAGATGATCAACATCCGCAGGCCCCACTCACGCGTGTCGTGATCGGGCCCCAGGTCGAGCACGTGCCCGACCGCGCGACGATTGACGCGGTCGATCAGCTCGTCCATCTGCACGAGCGCCTCGGCCTCCTCTGCGTTGAGCGTCGCGAGGGCCTTCATCGCGACGCGGATCATCTCCTCGGCCCTGGTGCCCATCTCACCGAAGGCGGCGAGCATGGCCTGATCGCCCTCCAGGCCGTGGGTCAGCTTGACCATTTTGGCCACCGTCACGCAGTAGTCGCCGATCCGCTCCAGGTGCAGGTTGGCGTGCAGCATCGCGATGATGCGCCGCAGGTCGCTCGCCACCGGGGCCTGCAGCGCCAGAAGCGTCTCGATGCCCTGCTCGATACCCAGGTACTGGGCGTCGATCTCGTCGTCGAACTCGATGACCTCGTTGGCGAGCTCCACGTCCTGGCGCTCGAGGGAGTTGAGGCAGCCGCGCAGGCCGCGCAGCACCAGAACGCCTTCCTCCTGCAGGTTCGATGAGACCAGGTCGAGCTGCTCGTGGAACGAGATCCTCATCCGAAGCGCCCCGTGACGTAGGCCTCGGTGCGGCTGTCGGACGGCTGGGTGAAGATCTTGCGCGTGAGGTCGTACTCGATCAGCACACCGGTGCGGTCGCCGTCCTCACCGACGTCGACGCTGAAGAACGCAGTCATGTCGGCAACGCGCGCGGCCTGCTGCATGTTGTGGGTCACGATCACGATCGAGTAGTCGGTCTTGAGCTCCTGCATCAGATCCTCGATCTTGGTCGTCGCGATGGGATCGAGCGCCGACGCGGGCTCGTCCATCAGCAGGACGTCGGGCTCGACGGCGAGCGCGCGTGCGATGCACAGGCGCTGCTGCTGGCCGCCCGAGAGCCCGAGCGCGTTGTCCTTGAGGCGGTCTTTGACCTCGTCCCACAGCGCCGCGCGCGTCAGCGCCTGCTCGACGCGCTCGGCGTGGTCGCCCTGCATGTCGAGCACCCGCGGACCGAACGCGACGTTGTCGTAGATCGACTTGGGGAACGGGTTGGGCTTCTGGAAGACCATGCCGATGCGCTTGCGCACCTCAACCGGGTCGACGCCGGGACCGTAGAGGTCGGTGCCCTTGTAGGCGATCGTCCCCTCGATGCGCGCGCCGAGCACCAGGTCGTTCATCCGGTTGAGGCAGCGCACGAACGTACTTTTGCCACAGCCCGACGGACCGATGACGGCGGTGATGACGCGCGCCCCGATATCGAGCGACACGTCGCGAAGTGCCCGCATCTTGCCGTAATAGACGTCCAGGTCTCGGACCTCGAACACGGTCTCTCGGGACTGCGGCGGGTCGACTGGCGCGCTCGGCGCGGCCACGCGAATCCGGTCGATCCCCACCAGCACCTCCTTCGTCGGCTCGTTCATGTCACCACCTCTTCTGGTACTTGTTGCGGAGCCAGATCGCGGTGGCGTTCAGCAGGACCAGCAGGCCAAGCAGCACGATGATGGCACCTGCGGCCAGTAGTTTGAACTCCGCTTGCGGTCGAGTCGTCCACTGATAGATCTGGACGGGCAGCGCGGTGAACGCGCCGAACAGGGTCGGATCGAACGCGACGAACGTCAGCGCGCCGATCAGAAGCAACGGCGCCGTCTCGCCGATCGCGCGCGACACGGCCAGGATCGTGCCGGTCGCGATGCCCGGGATTGACGCCGGCAGGACCTGTCTGGCGACCACCTGGCCACGCGTCGCGCCGAGCGCATAGGCGCCCTGGCGGATGCTGTCGGGCACGGCCCGGATGGCCTCGCGGGCAGCGATGATCACGGTTGGGAGCACCAGCAGGGTCAGGATGAGCGCGCCCGCGAGCAAGACCCGGCCCAGGTTGAGACCGCGCACCAGGAACGCCAAGCCCAGGATGCCGTAGATGATCGACGGCACCGCCGCCAGGTTCTGAATGTTGAGCTCGAGCATGCGGTTGTACCAGCGGTCCTTGCGTGCGTACTCCTCCAGGTAGACCGCGCTGGCCACGCCGAGCGGCACCGCGAACAAGATCACAAGGATCCCCAGGTAGACGCTTGCCAGGATCGCCGGGCGTGCGCCGGCTCGTCCCGGGCGGGAGGACGGGCCGTTGCCCAGGAGCTGCCCGTCCACGGACCCGATCCCGCGGCGTGCGATGTCGAACAGCAGCACGCCGAGCGCGACCAGCGCGATACCGACGCATGCAAGCAGCGCGAGCTTGAAGACCCCGCCGCGCAGGTCGCGCTTCACTCGTACACCTCGCGGAAGCGGCGCACAAGCCGGATCGCGACCATGTTCATCAGGAACGTGATCATGAACAGCAGCAGACCGACGGCGAAGATCGTCTTGTACTCGATGGAGCCGGTGGGGATGTCGCCCTGGCCGATCGCGGCGATGAAGCCGGTCATGGTCTGCGCGCCGTCGAGGGGATTGAGGGTCAGGGTCGCCATGCTGCCCACGGCGATCGCGACGATCAGCGTCTCGCCGATGGCCCGCGAGATCGCCAGCACGAAGCTCGCGATGATGCCCGAGGTCGCCGCCGGCACCACCACCCGCGTGGCGACGTGCATCTTGCGGGACCCGAGCGCGTAGGCGCCTTCGCGCAACCCGTGCGGAACGGCGGCCATTGCGTCCTCGGACAGCGACGCGACCGTGGGGATGAGCATGACGCCGACCACGAGCCCGCCCGCCAGCACGTTGAAGATCTCGACGTTCAGGCCGATGTCGCGGAGCTGTGGCGTCAGGATGGTCAGGGCGATGTAGCCGAACACGACCGTGGGCACGCCCGCCAGCACCTCCAGCACCGGCTTGAGGACGGCGCGCGTGCGCGTGCCGGCGTACTCGCTCAGATAGATGGCGGTGCCAAGGCCCGCGGGCAGCGCCACCAGGCTCGCCCAGAACGTGACGTGCAACGTCGCCACGAGCAACGGGATCACGCCAAACTCGCCGTTGCGGAACGTCGGCGTCCAGGTCGTCCCGCTCAGGAACTCGGCGATGCCGATCTCGCGGAAAAACTCGAGCGCGGGGATCAGGAGCGACACGATGATCCCGGCCGTGGTCAGCACCGAAACGAGCGCGGCGAGACCCAGGCCGAACTTGACCAGGGTCTCGCCGGTGCGCCGGCGCTCACTGCGGAGCGTCGGCGCGGTGATCGGGGTCGTCGTCAAACGGACTAGGCGGCGGCCAACGCGGACTTGGCCTTGTCGAGCTGCTCGGGCGTGAGCGGCACGAAGAGCGCCTCTTCGGCGATCTTGGTCTCGTTGTCGAGGATGTAGGTCAAGAATTCCTTGACCTCCGGGCGGGCGAGGGACGCCTTCTTGACGTAGACGTAGAGCGGGCGGGAGAGCGGCGCATACGTCCCGTCCTGGACCGTCGCCGTGGTGGGCTTCACGCAGCCCTTGCCGCCGTCGACCGCCACGTCCTTGAGCGCGTCCTTGTTCTCCTCGAAGTAGGAGAGGCCGAAGTACCCGAGGCCGCCCTTCTCGCCGCCGACGCCCTGGACGGTGTTGTTGTCGTCCTCGCTGGGCGAGTAATCGGTGCGGCTCTCACCCTCCTCGCCGTTGATCTCGGCGGTGAAGAAATCGAACGTCCCGGAGTCGGTGCCGGGGCCGAACAGCTTGATGGCCTCGGCGGGGAAGCTCGGGTCGACGTCCTTCCAGGTCTTGACCGTGGACTTGGGCTCCCAGATCTTCTTGAGCTGAGCCGTGGTCAAGCACGTGGCCCAGTCGTTGTCAGGGTTGGTCACCAGCGCGATGCCGTCGTTGGCGATCTCGAACTCGGTGTACTCCACGCCGCCCGTGGTGCACGCCTCCTTCTCGGAGTCCTTGATCGCCCGTGAGGCGTTGGAGATGTCGGTCTCGCCCTTGCAGAAGCGCTCGAAGCCGCCGCCGGTGCCGGAGACGCCGACCGTCACCTGCGCCCCTTGGAAGTCCTCGGCCGCCAGGGTCATGTAGGGGGCGACGGTGCTGGAGCCGTCGGCCTGAATCGTGGCGCCCGTGTTGCCGCTGCCGGTGCCGCTGCCGGTGTCGTCATCGCCACCACAGCCTGCCGCGAAGGCGCCGATCACGCCAATCGCAACGATCGCCAGTACCTTGGATCTCATCGTCGTCCTTTCAGGAGTTTCGAGGGTCCAGTGTCTCCGCGACCGGGTGGCGGTTGGGGGTCGGAGATGTGTCGATCCTGTGACGAAATGGTGAACGCGGGATCGAGACGGGTCGTGCCGATGGACGACGAGGCGTCAGGGGGGAAATATGAGGGCGATCTCCAATCCTCTTCCGTCACTTCCCCGCCGCGCCTCGACCCGCCCGGCGGCCGCGACTGCGATGTGCTTGACGATCGCAAGGCCGAGGCCCGTGCCACGCGACGAACGGGCGCGGTCGGCGCGGTAGAAACGCTCGAACAGGCGGGCGAGATCGGCGTCGCGCACCCCGATCCCGTCGTCTGTGCACGCCATCACGATCTCGCTGCCCACCCGGTCGATCGACAGGGTGACCGTGGCGCCCTCGCCGGCGTAGCGGATCGCGTTCTCGACGAGGTTCTCGGCAATCACGCGCTGGAGCCGTGGGCGGAGCGGCAACTCGAGGTCGGATTGGCCGTCGACGCGGATCGTCAACCCCGCGCGCGCGGCACGCTCTGACAGGGCGGCGGCCGTGTCCCGGAGCACCGGGAAGGTGGCAGCGGATCCGAGCCCAACGACCTCCTGGCCGGTCTCGAGTTGGCTCAGGAACAGCACCTCGTCGATGAGCTCGGTCACCTGTCCCACCTCGCTGCGGGCCAGCTCGATGAGCTCCGCCAGATCCGTTCCTGGCAGCTCGGCCGACTCCAGGTGCACGAGCATGCGGGCGAGCGGAGTGCGCAGCTCGTGCGAGACCGCGGCGGTAAACCCGGAGCGCAGCTCCTCGTATGCGGCGAGCTCACCTGGCGCGCCGAAGTAGACGAGGGTCTCGGTGGCATCGCCGAGCGAATAGGTCGCCTCGGCGCGCTTTGCCGGCAGCAGATGCTCCGGAACGGGCTGGCCGTGCTCGACCCCTTCCACCCGGGCGCGCCTGCTGCAGGATCTGACCAAACCGCGGGCATCCAGCACGGCGACGATCTCCGGGCTTTCCTCGATCAGGATCCGGCCGCGCTTGGCGTCGTCGTCCGTCACCAGTCCGTCACCTCCTGTTCACCTGTTGCGTGCCCGTGTCGCCACTATCCTAGGCGCCGATGGCGAAAGTGTTGATCGTCGAAGACGACCAGGTGATCGCGCAGGGGATGGCGTCGCATCTGGCGAACGCCGACTTCGAGCCGGTCGTGGTGTCGGACGGCAAGGTGGCGCTGGCGCGACTGCGCTACGAGCAGCCCGAGGTCTGCGTCCTGGACCTGATGCTGCCCGGGATCGACGGGTGGAAGATCATCGAGTCGGCGCGCGCCGAGGGGATCGGCACGCCCATCCTGGTCGTGAGCGCGCGGGGCACGGAGCACGACCGCGTCCACGCCCTGGAGCTGGGCGCCGACGACTACCTGGTCAAGCCGTTCTCGATGAAGGAGCTGGTCGCGCGGGTCCGCTCGGCCGCGCGCCGGGGCGTGCGGGCGCAGAGCGCCGAGCGCGGCGAGCCGATCGAGATCGACGAGCTGCGCATCGACCCCCACGCGGTTGAGGCCTACGTCGACGGCGAGAACGTCGGGCTGACGCCTACCGAGTTCCGCCTCCTCTACCACCTGGCCTTGTCACGCGGCAAGGTGCAGACCCGTGATGAGCTGCTGCAGGCGATCTGGGGGCGTCGCGAGACCCACCGCGACCGCACAGTCGACGTGTTCGTCCGGCGGCTGCGCGACAAGGTCGATCGCCCGGCGTCGCGCCACACGTTCATCCAGACCCGGTACGGCGTCGGCTACCGCCTGGAGCCGGAGGTCAAGTAACCCGGTCGGAGCCGTCGTTGACAGCGACGCGACCGCTACCAGAGGGTCGTGACCGGCCCGTAGGTGTGCATCGCCGTGTCCGCGGTCACGAGCACCAGGTCGTGCTCGAGTGCGCTCGCCACGATGAAGCGATCCGCGGGATCCACGGTCGGGAACCCTTCGAGCGCCTCGCTCCGCATGGCGATCGCGTGGGTCAGCGGCACCGCCGCCGGCGCCGACCGGCGCAGCGCGTCCAAAACCCACTCGTGTGGCGTCGGCTCGAGCGCCAGATGGCCCTTGCGGGCGAGAACCAGCGTCTCCCATGTCGAGACCGTCGACAGATGCAACGACGCGGCGGCGTCCGCAACGGCACGCTCCGCGTCAGCCGAGAGATGCTCGGGAGCGAGCAACCTCCAGATCCACACGTGCGTATCGAGAAGGAGCCTCACCCCCCGAAGCGCACTCCATTCATCGGGGTCGGCGGCAGGCGCGACCAGGTCCCCAGGTGATCTTCCGTCGGGTCGCCATCGCCCCTCGCCAGTCGCCCAAGCCGCGCCCGCGAGACCGGTGCGAGCTCGGCAAACAGGCCGGCCGCGTTTGGTGATGATGATGGTCTCCACCGACTCCCCGGCCTCGTCGAGCAGCCGAAGGCAACGTTGTTTGAACTCTCGGGCGAAGGCGGGCGGACGAAGCCGGTGGGAAGGGTCGCCGGGCAGGGTGTACGCAGGTCTTTTGGCGCGCGCGCGGTAGAGTGGGAGGGCGTCGATCGACCTCAGGAGAACACGCGATGCGCGCCATTTGGAAGGGTTTCATCAGCTTCGGCCTCGTGACGATCCCGGTTGGGATCGGGCTCGCCCAGCAGCGCCGCGAGGTGAGCTTCCGCAACCTGTCGCGCGAGAGCATGGTCCCGGTGCGTCAGAAGCGCTGGGATCCCGTCCGTGACGTCGAGATCGGGCCCGACGAGATGATTAAGGGCTACGAGGTCTCCAAGGGCAGGTTCGTCACCGTCGAGGAGGAGGAGCTCGCCCGGTTCTCCGCCAAGCAGGAGAAGACAATCGAGATCCTGGAGTTCGTGGATCTCGCCGACATCGACCCGGTGTACTTCGAGCGGGCATACTGGGTCGAGCCGCAGGAGCGGGCGGAGCGCCCGTACGCGCTCTTGCTTCAGGCGATGGAGCGCAGCGGACGCGGGGCCATCGGCCGCTTCGTGCTGTCGACCAAGGAGCACCTGGTGCTTGTGCGCGCGATGGACGGGGCACTCGTCATCGAGACGCTCTACTACCCCGAGGACATTCGCATCGGCGAGCAGCGCGAGATCCAGGAGCGCATCGCGGGCATCGAGGTCAAGCCCGAGGAGCTCGCGATCGCCGACCAGCTCATCGACTCGCTGACCCACGAATTCGACGCGTCGAAGTACCGCAACGAGACTCGCCGGGCGCTCGTGGACTTCCTGGAGGCGAAGGCGGACGGTCAGACCCCGGTCATCCCCGAGGACATCGGCGAGCCGGCGCCGGTCGTCGACCTGATGGCGGCACTCAAGGCGAGCCTTGCCGCGGGGACCGGCGGGAAGAGCGGCGACGAGGCGCCCAAGCGTGCGCTCGCGCGGCGCAAACGCAGTGGCAAGGATCAGCTCTCCATCGAGGACGCCAAGTTGCGAGAGGTCGAGAGCGCCAAGGAGGAATCAACCCCCAAGGCGTCGAAGTCAGCCGGAAAACCGGCTGCGACACGCTCGCGAAGCCGCAAAGCCTCCTGAGACACCCGTTGATCGCCGCGCCGTCCAAGCGCATTCGGTTTGGATTTGCAGGGCAGGCATGGGATGATCCACGGCCTTGCGCTTCGAACGTGACGATCGAGTAGAGCGGCGCCGCGCCCGGAGACGCCAGGTGCGTCGTCGGCGCGTGGCCGCGTTCGTGATCGTCATCGGAGTCGGCGCGCTGATCGCGTTCAGCACGACGTCCCTCTTCGGCCCGGCCAACACCGACCGCACGGCCGAGTCGCTTGGCGCCAGGCCGATCGAGTTGCCGCGTGGCGGCACGCGCATCCTTCCCGACTTTCGGGTCGTCGCCTACTACGGCTCGCCCGGCGGCACCGCCCTTGGCGTGCTGGGCGGCGGAGTACCGAGTCGCGTCGCGGAGCAGCTCGAAGACGTCGCCTCCGACTACGGCTCGCTCGCACGACCCGCGCTGCCCGCGTTCGAGTTGATCGCAACCATCGTGCATCGCACCCCGGGCGCCGACGGCAAGTGGCGGTCGCGCCTGGCGCCCGAGGTCATCGACCAGTACCTCCAGGCTGCACGGCAGCAGCGCATGCTGCTGATCCTGGACATCCAGCCCGGCCGTGCGAAGTTCATGGACGAGGTCCGGTACTACGAGCCGTGGCTCTCGCAGCCCGACGTCTCGCTCGCGCTCGACCCGGAATGGAGCATGCGCGCCGGCGAGGTGCCCGGCGAGGACATCGGCCAGACCGACGCCGCGACGATCAACGAGGTGTCGGCCTACCTCGACCAAATCGTCCAGACGAACAACCTGCCCCAGAAGCTTCTGATCATCCACGAGTTCACCGACTCGATGATCGAGAACCGCGCCGCCCTGGTCGCGCGGCCCGGCCTCGCCACCGTGTTCAACGTCGACGGCTACGGGACCCCCGAAGCCAAGGTCGGCAAGTACGGCGATCTGACGAGCGACGCCGGGCGTCCACCCTTCGTCTTCACCGGGTTCAAGCTGTTCTACGAGGAGGACACCCGCAACGGCAGCCGGGTGATGAACTGGTCCGAGGTCCTGGACCTGGACCCGCAACCGGACGTCGTCGTCTACGAGTAGTTTCCCACTGGACGGTTCCTTAACGTTCAGTAAAGCGTGCCTGACACGATTGGCCCGAGAACCGTTTGCCCAGGCGGGATCGCGCGAGGCGAACTTACCCTTCCGACAAGTCATCGCGGCGAGATTGTGACACTCGCTGACGCGCGCATCGATGCCGGGGCTACGAGGGCATCTCGCCCGCGGCGACGACCCCGACGACGACCCCCTCCGCGATGCCGTCCGGA
>JBKKDD010000059.1:0-4088 GCA_046708705.1 Miltoncostaeaceae bacterium
GACCTGGCCCGTGCCGGTCGTCGCGGTCTGCGGATGGACGCCGACGTCGCCCGCGGCGCCGGGGCCACGGCACTCGACGGCGGGTGGGCGCTCGTCGCGCCGCACGCGGATGACGCCACCACCGCGCTGCGGGCGGCGATCGGCGAGGGCATCGCGATCGCCGCGGCTAGGGCCGCGACCGGCCTGGAGGGCGAGGTCGCCGACGCGCTGATCGCGACGCTGGAGCATGACGGTCTCCTGCGTCGTGACGGTACGCGCGTCCTGCCACCCGAGCGGGGGCCGCAGGATCCCGCGGCCGAGACCGTTGCCGCCACGCTGGCGGCGGCGGGCGTTCGCCCGGCGGGGCCGGTCGATCTCGCCGTGCAGACCGGCCTGGACCCGCGGCGCCTGACCATCGTGCTCGCCGAGCTTCGCGCGCAGGGGCGGGTCGTGCACGCCGGAGAGCTCTGGTTCGACGCCGACGCCGTGGCCGGGGCGGTCGCCGCCGCCCGTGAGCTTCTGCGTGACGGACCCCGTGGCATCGGCGAGCTGCGCGATCTGTGGGGCGTCGGGCGCCGGCACGCGCTGGCGTTGGCTGCGCATCTGGACGCGAGCGGGGTGACCCGGCGCGTGGGCGACGCGCGGGTGCTGCGGCGAAGCGCCGCGGCCGAGGGATAGCATCCCCCCGATGCCCGTCCCGGAACGACTCGACCGTCCGCAGATCGGCGTGATCGAGCCCGATGTCCTCCGCATCGATCAGCCGCCGGAGGAGGAGCTGTGGACCGATGACTCCGGCACCGACTACAGCGGCTGGTACTGCGTGCGCACCAATCCGTGGCCATGCCCGGCCGACGGGTGCACGTTCGTGGCGCTGTTCCTGACCGCGGCGCACCTGGTGATCGTCTGGCCAGAGGGCGACGATCCGAGTCTGCTGACCCACAGCGCGATCGCGCGCGACGTCGGGCGCAACCCCAAGGTCGTCGAGTACGAGCCGACATTCGGGCCCGCGTGCTCCTACTACCAGTGGGAGGCGGCGGGGCGCCCCGTTCACGGCGTCCGCGCGCCGACCTGACCGGACTCGACTCGGACGGAGAGGAGGCGGCGACGGAGCACAACTTCACGCATTCGGGGTACTCCGTCGGGATCGAGGAGGAGCTTATGATCCTCGACGGCACGACCATGGACCTGGTCAACGCCATCGAGCAACTGCTGGGACCGGCCGAGCACGGAGACGTCAAGCCGGAGCTCATGGAGTCGGTGCTCGAGATCTCGACCGACCCGTGCGCGACGATCGCTGAGGCGCGCGACCAGCTCGCGGCGCTGCGGCGCAGCGTGCGGCAGCGGGCCGAGGCCAAGGGCTACGCCATCGGGTCGGCCGGCACGCACCCGTTCGCGAAGTGGGAGGAGCAGCGCATCGTTGCGCGCCCGCGCTACCGTGACCTGATCAGCGCGCTGCGGTTCGTCGCCCGTCAGGAGCTGATCTTCGGGCAGCACGTCCACGTCGGTCTCGACGATCCCGAGGCGGCCATCGTGGTCGCCAACGGGCTGCGCCTGTACGTTCCCGCCCTGCTGGGCCTGTCGGCCAACTCGCCGTACTGGCGTGGCGACGCGACCGGGCTGGCCTCGACCCGTATGCCGATCTTCCGCGCGTTCCCGCGCGTCGGCATCCCGCCGTATTACGCCGACTGGCTGGACTACCAGCGGCGCATCGCGTTCCAGGTCGCGTCGGGCGTCATCCAGGACTACACATACCTGTGGTACGACATCCGCCCCCACCCGACCCTCGGCACCGTCGAGATCCGGGCCATGGATTCTCAAACCCGTCTGGAGCACACGGTCGGGCTGGCCGCGCTGGTCCAGGCGCTGGTCCGCAAGCTCGTCACCGAATGGGCCGACGGTGGGGGACCGGCGCACCGCTACCCGCACGAGATGCTCGACGAGAACCGCTGGATGGCGGCCCGGCACGGCCTGCAGGGCGAGCTGGTCGACCTGCCGTCGACCGAGCGCGTCACCACCCGCGCGTTCGTTAAGCGCCTGCTGGACGAGGTGCGCGGACACGCGCAGGATCTCGGCTGCGCCGACGAGCTGGCCGGCGTGACGGATCTGTTGGAGCACGGCAACGGCGCGCAGCGCCAGGTCGTGGTCTTCGAGGCCAACCGCGACATGCGGGAGCTGATGGCCGACATCGTCGTGGCCACCGGCGAGTGAGGCTCGCCGGCAAAATGCGTACGCGAGGCCGACCCGATCGGTCCCCGGAACGGCCGGTCTCGCGCCCGGCGATCAATAGACTCACCCGAAATTCAGTCATCCAGCGTGCGGCCGTTCGTTCGTTTCGGGGCACCGCTCGGGCAAGCAAAAATGGGGGATCAATGCGTTCGCTCAAGAAGTTTGCGGTGTGCGTCTCGGCGGTGTCCGTGCTCGCGTTCACCGTCGCCGCATGCGGCGGAGACGACACCACAGCGGGTGGGGATTCGACGGCCACCACCGCGCCGACCAAGCCGTCCAACTGCGAGGCCGCCGAGAACCTCTGCGTCGGCTTGATCACCGACGTCGGCAAGGTCGACGACAAGTCGTTCAACCAGGCGGCCTACGAGGGCGCCAAGCTGGCCGAGAGCGAGTCCGGCGCGCAGATCGACTTCGTCGAGACCACCGACCCCAAGGACTACCCGACCAACATCGGCACGTTCGTCGACCAGAAGTTCGACGTCATACTGACCGTCGGCTTTGCGATCGGCGAGGCGACCACCAAGGCCGCGATCGACAACCCGAAGATCAACTTCATCGGGGTCGACCAGTTCCAGGCCAAGACGCTCCCGAACCTGACCGGCCTGATCTTCAACGAGGACAAGGCGGGCTTCCTGGCCGGCGCGCTGGCAGGGCTCATCACCAAGAGCAACAAGGTCGGCGCCGTACTCGGCACCAACCTGGTGCCGCCGGTGGTCGCCTTCAAGGAGGGATTCGAGGCTGGCGCCAAGTACTCCAACCCCAAGGTCTCGGTCAAGTCGACCTACCACCCGGGTGGCCTTGACGTCGCGTTCAACGACCCGACCTTCGGCGCGGACACGGCCCGTCAGGCCCTGGACCAGGGCTTCGACGTGATCTTCGGCGCGGGCGGCACCACCGGCAACGGCGCGCTCGCCGAGGTCGCCAAGAAGGGCGGCGCCGCGTACTGCATCGGTGTCGACACCGATCAGTGGGAGACCGTGCCCGAGGCCCAGCCGTGTCTCGTGACCAGCGCGATGAAGCTGATCACCCCAGGTGTCGCCAAGATCGTCGCCGACATCAAGGCCGGAACGGCCAAGGGCGGCAACTTCGTTGGTGAGGTCGGGCTGGCCGAGTACCACGACTTCGACAGCAAGCTGGACGCCGCGGTCAAGACCCAGATCGAGGAGCTGACCCCCAAGGTCGTCTCCGGCGAGATTCCGACCGGCTACAAGCCGTAGCGGCGACAACACAGGCGTAGGGGCGGCAAGGCGTGACCGGAGATGAGCGTGGATCCGGTCACGCCCCCCGCTTCGCCGTGACCCCTGCGGGGGTGCTGCGCCATCTGAGGCCGGCCACGATCCCGCTCCTGGCGGTCGTGCTGGGGGTGTTGCTCGGGGCGGTGCTGATGATCAGCGTCGGCGCCAACCCGCTGTCCGCCTACGCGGCCATGCTCGAGGGCGCCCTGGGCGGCATGGACCAGCTCGGGCGGACGCTCGAGAAGGCCACGCCGCTGGTGCTGGGCGGCCTCGCGGTCGCATTCGCGTTCAAGGCGGGCCTGTTCAACATCGGCGGGCAGGGCCAGTTGCTGCTGGGAGCGAGCTTCGCCGCCTGGGCGGGCTTCACGTTCGAGATGCCCGCGATCATCCACATCCCGTTCGCGTTGCTGGTCGGCGGGCTGGCCGCGGCCGTCCTGGGCGGGCTCGTCGGGTACCTCAAGGCCTATCGCGGCACCCACGAGGTCATCAGCACGATCATGTTGAACTTCGTGGCGGCCAACCTGACCGACTGGTTGGCCAGCCTGGACGGCCCCTGGGGAGACCCGGTCGCGCCCAACCCGTCGCGCTCGCGCGCACGCCGCTCGTCAACGCCACGGCCGAGATCCCCCACGTGGCGGGTCTGCCGCG
>JBKKDD010000060.1:0-17815 GCA_046708705.1 Miltoncostaeaceae bacterium
GAGTATCAAGGCAAAGAGCTCTTCGCACGTCATGGCATCCCGGTGCCATCAGGCGAAGCGGCTGAGACTCCGGCCGAGGCGCGTGCCGCGGCCGAGCGAATCGGCGGCACCGTGGTCATCAAGGCGCAAGTACAGGTGGGCGGACGTGGCAAAGCCGGCGGCATCCAGTTGGCCGCCACCCCGGACGAGGCTGAAGCCCGTGCCACGGACATCCTGGGCATGGACATCAAGGGCCACACCGTCCACCGCGTCTGGGTCGAGGCCGCATCGGACATCGCCAAGGAGTACTACGCGTCGATCACGTTCGACCGCGGCGAGAAGAAGCCCCTCGTGATGCTGTCCGCCATGGGCGGCGTCGACATCGAGTCCGTCGCCGAGGAGCACCCCGACAAGCTCGCGCGCCTGCACGTGGACCCGCTGTCGGGCTTCCACCCCCACCACGCGCGGCGGCTCTGTTACGAGGCGGCCATCGACGACGGCGCGATGAAGGGCGTCATCGACATCCTACTGCGCCTCTACGAGGGCTTCATCGACCTGGACGCGACGCTGATGGAGGTCAATCCGCTGATCTGGACCACGGACGGGCGCGTCATCGCGCTCGACGCCAAAGTCACGATCGACGGCAACGCGCTGTACCGCCACCCCGACATCCTGGCGCTGCAGGAGGCGAGCACGGAGGATCCCCAGGAACGCATGGCCCAGGAGAAGGGCGTCACCTACGTCAAGCTGGACGGTGACGTCGGCATCCTCGGCAACGGCGCGGGCCTGGTCATGAGCACGTTGGACGTGGTCGCGCTGGCCGGCGGCCGGCCCGCCAACTTCCTGGACGCGGGCGGCGGGTCCAAGGCCGATGAGGTCGTGGCGGCACTCGAGGTGCTCCTGTCAGACGACAAGGTCAAGTCGCTGCTCATCAACATCTTCGGCGGGATCACGCGCTGCGACGAGGTCGCCGAAGGTCTGTTGACCGCGATCGACCAACTCGGGACGACGCTCCCGATCGTCGTCCGCCTTGACGGCACCAACGAGGAGGAGGGCCGCGCGATCATCACAGAGCGGGCGCCCGCGAACGTGGTGGTCGAGCCAACGATGCTCTCGGCCGCCCGACGAGCCGTCGAGCTCGCGAAGGGAGTGGCGGCATGAGCATCCTCGTCGATGCGTCGACCCGGCTGGTCGTGCAGGGCATTACCGGCCGCGAGGGCGCGTTCCACGCGACCCGCAACAAGGCCTACGGCACCAACGTCGTCGCGGGGGTCACCCCGGGCAAAGGAGGACAGGACGTCGAGGGCATCCCCGTCTTCAACTCCCTGCACGCCGCGGTGGCCGAAACCGGCGCCAACACGGCCATGGTGTTCGTTCCGCCGCGCTTCGCGCCGGACGCCCTCTACGAGGCGATCGAGAGCGGCGTCGAGCTGATCATCTGCATCACCGAGGGCATCCCCGCCCACGACATGATGCGCATCTACACTCACCTGAGGCGCGGCGACCAGACGCTGGTCGGGCCGAACTGCCCCGGCGTCATCAGCCCGGGCGTGGCGAGCGTGGGCATCATGCCGACCCAGGTGTTCCAGCCCGGACGCGTGGGCCTGGTGAGTCGCAGCGGCACGCTGACCTACCAGATCAGCAAGGAGCTGGCGCTGCTCGGCATCGGGCAGAGCACCGTTGTCGGCATCGGCGGTGACCCCGTGGTCGGCAGCTCCTTCATCGACATCCTCGGCCGGTTCGAGGCCGACCCGGAGACCGACCTGGTCGTCATGGTCGGCGAGATCGGCGGCAACGAGGAGGAGAAGGCAGCGGAGTTCATCGCCCAGAACATGTCGACGCCGGTGGTCGCCTACATCGCGGGCTTCCAGGCTCCGCCCGGCAAGCAGATGGGCCACGCGGGCGCGATCATCACCGGCTCGTCCGGCACCGCCCAGGGCAAGAAGGAGGCCCTGGAGGCCAAGGGCATCCGGGTCGGCACCAACCCGACCGAAATCGCCGAGCTGGTCGCCCAGCAGATTGGGTAGCTGCGGACGCGCCGGTTTCGCGCCGTCGGCGCGTGCCGCTACCCTCTGAACGATGAGGATTTGTACATTTCTGCCGGTGGTAGTGGCCACCGGCGCGGTGATGGTCTCCGGCGTGACGGTGGCGGTCGCCGCGACGCCCGCGGTTCCGCCGCTCGAGCTTCCGACGCCGCCGTCGCTCAAGGGCGGGTCGTGGACGGCGCGCGTGCTGTTCCCGGCGAACGCGCGCAGCAGGCCAGGCGCGGGCGCCACCGTGATGAAACTGACGCCGTACGCCCCGTACACCCAGGGTCCCAACGTGATGATGGTCACCGACGCCAAGATGGTGGCGGGCCGGATGTGGGTCAGGGTGCAGCTCCCCAAGCGACCCAACCGCTCGCAGGGGTGGATCAGCGAGGCCGCGCTCGACCTGCGCAGAACCCGAACCTGGATCCGGGTCTCGATCAACTCGCGCAACGTCCAGGTGTTCCGTGCCGGCCGCCGCGTGGCGAGCTTCGGCGCGGCGGTGGGGACCGGCGGCACGCCCACCCCGGTCGGCCTGTTCGCGGTGCACGACCCCGTGCCGACCTCAGGGCCGCTGGGGCCCCACATCTTCGTCCTCACCGCCTACAGCAACGTGCTGCGGACGTTCGCGGGCGGAAACGGCGTTGTGGGCATCCACGGCTGGCCGACGTCCAACGTGCTCGGCAAGGCCGTCTCGCACGGGTGCGTTCGGCTGTCGCGCGCCGGTGCCCGGTCACTCGCCAAGTACGCCCAGCCGGGAACGCCCGTCGAGATCGTTCACTAGTTCCCAAGCTCAGCCTGTTCCGCACTGAGCCTGCATCCATCGCCGATCGCAGGGCCGATCGCCGTCGCTCTTCGGGCTCGCGGGTTTGACGTGGATTCGAACGGGAACAACCAGAGCCACGCCGGCAGGTTTCGCGGCGATCAATCGGCGACCGCATATGCGGCGGCGACATTCTCCCGGAGGAGACGCACCATGAACGACGACAAGAAACGTTTGGCCGAGGAGGACCTGACGACTGGGCCCACCCCCGAGACCCGACGCGCCGACGACGAGCCTGAGCGCGAGCATGACACAAGCGAGGGGCCGACCCCGGAGACGCGGGAAGCTGAGCGGCGCACCTCCTGATTCGAGCGTGATACGCGATACCGTCGATGCAGGGCCACGGCCTTGTGTCGACGGAGAAGCGATCTGAGCGTTGCCCGATCCCGCTGCCGCAGGGGTCAGCGGGTCGTTTGGCCTGAAGGTGCGACGGAGGCGCGCCCGGTGAAGTTTGTGCTGTCGGACTCTGGGGCTATGGTGCCGCCGGATGCCACGGACGACCCCGCTCGCCGTCGCAGCGCTGGTGACCTCGATGCTCATCGCATCGGGCATTGCGACTGCGCAAAATGCTCAGACCACGCAGGCCACGCCCGGTGGGTTGCCCACAGGACCGACGCCCGCGCAGTCGTGGACCGCACGCATCGAGCAGCCCGTCGCCGCCAGGTTGCGCCCGGGTGGCCCGACCGTGGCGAAGCTCGTCCATTACACCCCGTACAGCCGTCGCCCGGCCATCTACATGGTGACGGGATACAAACGGCTCAAGAGCGGCCGGACCTGGATCCGCATCCAGTTGCCCCAGCGGCCCAACGGCTCGCAGGGGTGGGTACCGGCGAGCGCGGTCACGCTCCGCGCGCACACGAGCTGGATCCGCATCCAGCAGCGCACGCGAACCGTCACCGTGTTCAAGGCGGGGCAGCCCATCAAGCGCTTCCGCGCGGCGGTCGGCACCGGTGGCACGCCCACGCCGACGGGCCTGTTCGCCGTGCACGACGTGGTGGCGGTCGACGGCCTGCTCGGCCCGTACATCCTCGCGTTGACCGCCCACAGCAGGGTACTGCGGACGTTCGCGGGCGGCGACGGCACAATCGGCATCCATGGCTGGCCCGACAGCGGCGCGCTCGGCAAGGCGGTCTCCCACGGCTGCGTCAGGATGTCGCGCACGGGCGTCCGCGCCCTGACGCGCTGGGCTAGCGCCGGAGTGCCCGTCGAGATCGTGGCCTAGCGGCACTTCCCCATCCCGCCGGGCGCCGGGCGAGCGGCTACGTCGGTGAGCGGGGCCCGTCACCCACGGCGGGCGGAGACGGCGGCTGTGACGGCGGCACGCCGAGCGCGCCCGTCACGCTTCCGGCGACCTTCGCGAGCGCCTGGGTGAACTCGCTCGGGATGATCCACAGCTTGTTGGATGCCCCGTCGGCGATCTGCGGGAGCATCTGCAGGTACTGGTAGGCCAGGAGGCGTTCGTCGGCGTTCCCGGCATGGATGGCCGCGAAGACCGTCTCGATCGCCTTGGCCTGACCCTCGGCCTCGAGGATCTGCGACTGGCGCTCGGCCTCGGCCGCCAGGATCTGGGCCTCGCGCGCGCCCTGCGCCTTGAGGATGGCGCCCTGCTTCTCGCCCTCCGCGGTCAGGATCTGGGCTTGCTTGATGCCCTCGGCGGTGAGGATCGTCGCGCGTCGATCGCGCTCCGCGCGCATCTGCTTCTCCATCGCCTCCTGGATCGAGCCCGGCGGGTCGATGGACTTGAGCTCGACGCGGTTGACCCGGATGCCCCACTTGCCGGTGGCCTCGTCCAGGACCGCGCGCAACTGGTTGTTGATCGAGTCGCGGGAGGTCAGCGCGTCCTCCAGGCTCATGCCGCCGATGACGTTGCGCAGCGTCGTGACCGTCAACTGCTCGATGCCCTGGATGTAGTCGGCGATCTCGTACGTGGCCGCCTTGGCGTCGGTGACCTGGTGGTAGATCACCGTGTCGATGCTGACCACGAGGTTGTCCTCGGTGATGACGGGCTGAGGCGGGAACGACACCACCTGCTCACGCAGGTCGGCCATGTGGCGGACGCGATCGATGAACGGCACCAAGATACGAAGCCCCGCGTCCATGGTGCGGTCGTAGCGCCCCAGCCGCTCGACGACGCCGGCGCGGGCCTGCGGCACGATGCGCACCATCTTGCCGAGGACGACGAGCACGACGAGCGCGATGACGATGAGCGCGATGACGCCTGAGGACACGGTGTCTCCTATCCCATGACGATTGCGGTGGCCCCGGCGATCTCAACCACGTGAACGTGGGCGCCCGGGTCGAACGTTCCCGCGCCGTCGAGCGCGCGCGCCGACCAGATCTCGCCGCCGAGCTTGATCCGGCCGCCGAGCTGGTCGACGCGCTCCAGCACAACGGCCGACTCGCCGACCAGGGCAGCGGTGCCGGTGCGGATTTTGGCCGGCGTGCGCAGGTGCCGCTGCGCGATCGGCCGCACGATCGCGAGCGAGGCGAGCGACGCGACGATGAACACGGCGAGCTGCACGACCATGCCGACGCCGAGCGCGGCGACACCGGCCGTCGCGAGCGCGGCCAGCGCCACGGGCCCCAGGATGAACGCGAGCGTCGCGATCTCGCCGACCGCGAGAAGACCGGAGGCGATCAGCCAGAGCAACCAGTCAGGCACACACCAGAGGATAGAGCACCCCAGGCGCGATCCGCAGCCCACCTGCCCGGCCAGCGTCCCGACGGACGTCGCCGACAGCCCAAAGGCCAGGAGCGCGATCCCGAAGAACAGCTCGGCGTGCGGGCCGATCAGGTCGCCCAGGCCACGCGCGACCTTGTCGATGTCCTCCACGCCCGTCAGGCCGCGACTGTTGAAGATGCCGGCAGGTGAATTTTCGCAAGGCCGAACTCGCGGTTCGCGCTGCGTCGGGACGCGCCGACCCGCCGGACGGAGCGCGAGGCGTGTTCGCTAGGCTCCGCGGCGTGAGCACATCCATCTCCTTCGCACGCGGCGCGCCATGCCCCGAAGCCCTGTCCGGAGACCTGATCGCCGGCGCCACGGCCGACGCGCTCGCGGCCGACGCGACGCGCATCCTCTCCTATGGCACCGGTCACGGTTACCCGCCGCTTCGCGAGCAGATCGGCGAACGCCACGGCGTGCCGCCCGACCGCGTGTTCGTCACCAACGGCTCGCTGCAGGGGTTCGTGTTCCTGCTGGAGAGCATGCTCGCGCCCGGCGACATCCTGGCGGTCGAGGCGCCGACGTACGATCGCGCGCTGCTGCAGGCCAAGCTCCACGGCGTGGACGTGCTGGCGATCCCTGTGGCCGACGACGGCCTTGACGTGGACGTACTGGCGGCCGCGTGCGCCTCGGGCCGCGTCCCCAAGCTGCTCTACACGATCCCGAACTTCCAGAACCCGAGTGGCGCGACCGTCAGCCTGGCCAAGCGGGAGGCGTTGGTGGCGCTCGCCGAGCAGTACGGGTTCATGATCCTCGAGGACGATCCGTACGGCCTGCTGCGCTTCGAGGGTGAGCACCTGCCGAGCATCGAGTCGCTCGGCGGATCCGACCGCGTGATCTTCACGTCCTCGTTCTCCAAGACCGTGGCTCCGGGCCTGCGGGTCGGCTACCTGGTCGCCCCGACGCCGATCGCCGCCAGCCTGGCCGCCGTCGCGTCGCGGACCTACATCTCGCCGTCGCTGCTCGCACAGGCCGCGATCCACCGCATCGTCGCCGACGGCCGCTTCGCGCCCAACGTGGAGCGCGTGACCGGCCTGATGCGCGAGCGGCGCGACGCCATGGTGGGGGGCCTGCGGCACCTGCCCGCCGGCACCCGCTGCACGCCGCCCCAGGGCGGGTTCTTCCTGTGGCTGGAGTTGCCCGAGCCGCTTTCGGCCGACGCGCTGTTCGTCGACGCACAGGCGGCCGGCGTGCAGTACGTCAAGGGCAGCGACTGCTTCGTGGACGGTGGCGAGCGCACGCTGCGCCTGGCATACAGCGGCGTGGGCCCGGCGGAGATCGCCGAGGGCATGGCGCGCTTGGGCGGGGTGTTCGACGCGGCAATGGCCACGGCGTAGCCCGTGAGTAACGTCGACGGCCCGCGTGACGACGGCGGCGGACGCGGCGGCCTCGACGAGCGGCAGAAGCGTCAGCTCATCCGGGTCGGCGTCCTTGTCGTCGTCGCGCTGCTGCTCGTCACGTTCATCTTCCGCAACACACGCGAGGTGCCGGTCAGCTTCGTGTTCTTCACGACCACGTCGTCGCTGATCTGGGTGATCGTCTCGTCGCTGGTGCTGGGCTTCCTGGCCGGATGGCTGCTGCCGGGCCAGATCCGCCGGTACCGGGCGAGCCGAAAGGCGAAGCGGGTCCACTAATGGAGCCGGCGAGCCGGACCCTCGAGGTTCTGGTACGCGAGCCGGACGTGCCCCGCGAGCACATGGGACGGGTGCTGCTGGGTCCGCTCGCCAGTCACCGCTTCCGCTACGAGGTCGCGGTCGTCGACCGCGTGACCCGGGCCGTCGTCTGTCGCACCGGGGTCGACCGGTCCCGCCACGAGGCCGACGCGCTGGCCGCGCTCATGCGCGGCGACCTCGAACGCCTGGACGAGCGCGCGTTCCTGAAGCGCCACGGCCGGGGGAACCGCTCCCGTTAAGTCGCTGCGGACGGCCGTGGTAGGTTGCCCCGGTGCGTGTCGCGTCCCCCGTTTCCCGCAGGATCGCGGTCGTCCTGGCAGCCGCAGTGGCGGGCGCCGTGGCGAGCCCGGGCATCGCGGCTCCCCGCCAGCTCACCAAGCTGGACGTGCTGCGCGCGGCCAAGCAGGGCAGGACCGCTCCGCAGATCCTGCGCCAGGCGTTCCCGGGCACCCGCCTGGTCAAGAACGTCGAGGCGCCGATCCGCGTGTTACTGGTGGACGAGGCGCCGCGGTTCATCATCGCCGGACAGAGCGACCTGACGCTGATCGACGGCGCCACCCCGGGCGCCACGCAGGTGCTCCCCGCCGGCCATCGCTGGGAGGTCAAGCGGGTCGCCAAGAAGTATCAGGTGAGCGACCTCGAGACCACGGCGGTGCGGTACTTGGTGAGCGGCCCGGTGACGATCGACGCTGGGGCGAGCGAGACCGGCATCCGCATCGCGGAGCCGCTCAACCGGCGCTACCGCGGGGCCCTGCGATTCACCGCCGGCCGCGACGGCACGATCAGCGTCTTCAACCAGGTCGACGTCGAGAACTACATCCTGGGGACCCTGCCCGGCGACATGCCGCCCAAGTGGGGCTCGGTCGCGCCGGCCGCGCTGCGTGCGGGCGCGATCGCGCTGCGCTCCCGCGCGCTGACCCAGCGCAAGCTGCCGAGTGCCCCGTACGATTTCACCGCCAAGGATCCGCTGTACCTGGGTCTTGACGGCGAGCGCACCGCCACCACGAACGCCGTGCACAAGACCCGGACCTTGACGTTGAAGCGCGGATCGATGCCGTACCCGTCCTCGTTCAAGTACACGCCGGCGATGGGCTCGATCGCGTTCCAGCCGCGGCCGGGCACCCCCGTCATGATCGCCCTGGTCGCCGGCGCAACGCAGGTGCAGGGCGCGACGTCGGCCAAGGCGGAGGCCGCGGTCCAGCTCGCGCTCTCCTACCTGGGCAAGGCGTACCTGTGGGGCGGCTCATCCCCCGCGACCGGGTTCGACTGCTCCGGGCTGACCTGGTACGTGTTCGGCCAGCAGGGCATCACCCTCCCCCGCGTCGCCGCCGACCAGGCGCGGGTGGGCACACCCATCCGCACAGTCGCGGAGCTCATCCGCGGCGACACCGTGTTCTTCGCCGACAGCAGCGGCTACATCCACCACATGGGCCTCTACATCGGCGACGGCAAGATGGTCCACTCACCGCGCACCGGCGACGTCGTCAAGATCAGCGACATCACCACCGGCTACTACGTCCGTCAATTCGCCGGCGGCCGCCGCTACGGCAAGTAAAGCGCGGCAAGACCGGCCTCCCAGGCACGCTCGTTGCGTCGGCGCCCAGATGCCCCGAGGCAACGTTAACGTCGCTCGATGATCAGTTGTAGACGCCGCGCCAGGCGTTGACGCGGACCCGCCAGAGGTCGGCGAGGAAGGGCGGCAGGTGCTTGCGGACGTCGTACGTCGAGCCGGCTCTGAACGCGACGTCGACCGGGAACGTCCTCGTCCTGATGCCGAGGCGCCGCGCCAGGTAGAGAATCTCGATGTCGAACGCGAACGAGTCGATCCGCGCGCGGCCGAAGATCGCGGCGGCGGCGGCGCGGCGGAACGCCTTGAAGCCGCACTGGCTGTCGCGCACGAACGTCAGGGCAAGGGCGCGACGGCTGACCTGGACCGCGAGCCCGGCGAGCAGCCGGACCGCGCTGCGCTCCTCGGAGGCATAGGTCCGGAGGCTCCGCTCGCCGACGGCGACGTCCGCGCCGCCATCGATCACCGCAAGCGCCTCCGCCACGAACGCCGCAGGCACGTTCATGTCCGAGTCGGCGTACAGGACGATCTCGCCGTCGGCGGCCAGCACCCCCGCGCGCACGGCGCCGCCTTTGCCGCGGTTGGGCACCAGGCGCAGCACGCGAATGCCGGAGTGGGTTTCGGCGAGCGCCTCAGCGATCTGTGCCGTCGCGTCTCGGCTGCCGTCGTCGGCGACCACGATCTCCCAGGCGTACGGTTGTGACGAGAGGTAGACGTGCCAGGCCACCAGGGTCGCCGGCAGCCTGCCCTCCTCGTTGTAGGCGGGGAGCACGACCGAGAGGCGCGGACGCACCGGCTCGGTCGTGCTCATCCGTCCTACCCCAGCATCTCGGCGACGGTCTCGCGCTCGCCGGTCAACTCGTCGTTGGTCACCGCGATCTTGCCCGCGGCGAAGTCGTCGTGCGTGAAGCTCGTGTCGACGGTGTACTCGCCGATGCCCGTGGTACGTACCGGCATCGAGGCCCACACGCCCTCCGACAGGCCGTACTGACCGTCGGAGCGGATGACGACCGAGTGCAATGTGTCACCGGGGGTGACGAGCGCCTTGACGTGGTCGATCAGCGCGTTGGCCGCGGATGCGGCGCTCGACAGGCCGCGCGCCTCGATGATCGCGGCGCCGCGCTTGCCGACGGTCGGCAGGAACTCCTCGCGCAGCCACGGGTGATCCGAGATCGCCTCGGTGATCGGCGTCCCGCCGACCGTGCCATTGGTGAAGTCGGCGAACATTGTCGGGGAGTGATTGCCGAAGATGATCAGGTTGGCGACGTCGGTCACCTTGGCGCCGGCCTTCTGAGCGATCTGCGTGACCGCGCGGTTCTGATCTAGGCGTGTCATGGCCGTGAACCGCTCCGGTCCAAGCCGTTTGGCCTGCGACGCGGCGATCATGCAGTTGGTGTTGCACGGGTTGCCGACCACCGCCACGCGGCAGTCGTCCGCCGCGATCTCATCGATGGCCCTGCCCTGCTCGACAAAGATCTTGCCGTTGTCACGCAGCAGGTCCGCGCGCTCCATGCCCGGTCCGCGCGGCTTCGATCCGACGAGCAGACACCAGTTGGCATCGGCGAACGCGACCTTGGGGTCGTCGGCCAGCACCATGCCGTGCAGCAGCGGGAACGCACAGTCTTCGAGCTCCATCGCGACGCCGCGCATCGCCTTCTGCGGACCTTCGACAGGGATCTCGAGCAACTGCAGGATCAGTGGCTGATCGGCGCCGAACATCTCGCCGGCGGCGATGCGGGGAAGCAGGCTGTAGCCGATCTGACCGGCAGCGCCGGTCACGGCAACGCGAATCGGGTTCTTCACAGGCTCCTCTCGGGTGCGGGGAACGGTGTCGGCGTCAGCCGCCGAGCTTGGCGACGAGCGCGTCGGCGACACCACTTGTGCCGACGGCGGTCGGGTCGTTGCGGTCGTCCTTCATGTCGTAGGTGACATCCTTGCCCTCGACGATCAGCTCGGCGATCGCGTTCTCGAGCCGGTCGGCGGCGTCGGTCTCCTTGAGGTACCGCAGCATCATCACGCCCGACAGCATCATCGCCATCGGGTTGACCTTGTTCTGGCCTGCGTACTTGGGGGCGCTGCCGTGGGTCGGCTCGAACAGCGCGGCGTCGGCACCGATGTTCGCGCCCGGGGCGACGCCGAGGCCGCCGACCAGGCCGGCGCCGAGGTCGCTCAGCACGTCGCCGTAGAGGTTCGGCAAGACGAGGATGTCGTAGAGCTCGGGCTTCTGCACGAGCTGCATGCACATGTTGTCGACGATCCGCTCCTCGAACTCGATGTCCGAGTTCTGTTCGGCCACCTCGGTCGCAACCTCCAGGAAGAGCCCGTCGGTGTACTTCATGATGTTGGCCTTGTGGACGGCCGTGACCTTCTTGCGGCCGAACTCGCGGGCGTAGTCGAAGGCGTACTGCACGATGCGCCGCGTGCCCTCGACCGAGATCGGCTTGATCGAGATGCCGGAGTGGTCGTTGATCCTGGAGCCGGGCATCAGCCGCTCGATCTCCTCCTTGATCTTGAGCTGCTCGGGCGTGTCCTTCTCGAACTCGATGCCCGCGTAGAGGTCCTCGGTGTTCTCGCGGAAGATCACCAGGTCGATGTCCTGGTAGCGCGAGCGCACGCCGGGGTAGCTCTTGCACGGGCGGACGCAGGCGTAGAGGTCGAGCGCCTTGCGCAGCGCGACGTTGACGCTGCGAAACCCGGTGCCGACCGGGGTGGTGATCGGCCCCTTGATCGCGACCGTGTTCTGTTTGATCGACGCGATGACCGAGTCGGGCAGCGGCGTGCCCGCTGTCTCCATGATGTCGATGCCGGCCTCTTCGACATGCCACTCGAAGTCGACGCCGGTGGCGTCCAGGACGCGCTTGGTGGCTTCGGCGATCTCTGGACCGGTGCCGTCGCCGGGAATGAAGGTGACCTGATGCGCCACGACTGCGGGACTCCTCGGACGTTTACGGAAACACGGCCGCCACGTGGCGGCCGCAAAGCGGGTGGAGTATACCGAGGCGCGGCGCCCGTGACCGCCTGCCCGAGCCCCGCAGGCTCAGACCTCGCGGAGGCGCTGCGCCAAGGCCTCCAGCCCCCACTCGGCGGCGAGCGTGCCCGCGGCGGTCCAGTCAGGCGTGACGTCCGCGAGGGGCGGCACCGGGGCGTCCGTGCGCATCCTTGCGATACGCAGGTAGTCGCGGAGCGCATCGGCCTGATCGGTCAGAAGACCCACGGCCAAGACACCGTCCAGGCTGTCGTGTGCCTCGAGCAGCAGCGCAGCCTTCTTCGGCCCGATGCCGCGCGCGCCGGGGATGCGATCCGAGGGGTCGCCGCGTAGCGCGATGAAGTCGGGCACCTGATGCGGATCGACCCCGTAGCGGTCCCGGACGTCGGCGGGGCCGATGCGCTCGACCTCGAACACGCCTTTGACGGGCCGCACGATTGTGACCGCGTCGGTGACCAACTGGTAGGCGTCACGATCGCTCGTCACGACGACGGCCGTTCCGTCCGCCGCGCTCTCCGCCGCGCTGGCGGCGGCCAGGAAGTCGTCGGCCTCGAACCCGGCCTGCTTGGCGTTGGGGAACCCCGCGGTGGCGACCAGCTCGGGTAGGCGCTCGAGCTGCGCGACCAGGTCGTCCGGGAAATCCCGCCCGCCCTGATATTCCGGCAGGAGCGCGTGCCGCCAGGGCGGCACGCCGACCGTGTCCCAGCACGCAAGCACCGTCCGCGGCCGCTCGACCCGCCACAGTCCCAGCAGCATGTTCGCGAACCCCACGATCATGTTGGCCGGCTGGCCGGCGGCGTCGCGGACCGTTCTCGGCACAGCGTGGTAGGCGCGGTGGGCGAGCGAATCGCAGTCCAGGACCAGGAGGGGGCGCATGCCCGCCAGTATCGCGACCCGGACGACCCGCGTCGCCCCCCGAAGTGCGACGTCCACGACACATTTGCCCGCACCGACGGCCAAATGACCAACTCGATTACCCTCCGCCCATGTCGCTCGCCGCGTACCGACCGATCATCGCGACACCCGGGCTCAAGGGGTTGATGGCGGCATCGACCGTCGCACGGATGCCCGTCGGGTTCGAGACGCTCGGCGTCGTGCTGCTGGTGCGTGCGACGACCGGATCCTTCGCGCTGGCGGGTGCGGCCGTCGCCGCGATGTTCGCGGTCAGCGCCCTGACCTCCGCGCCGCTCGGGCGGATGGTCGATCGGTTCGGTCAGCGCCACGTGCTGATTCCCGCCGCAACGTGGAACGCGACCGCGCTCGTGGCGCTCGGCGTCGCCGGAACCCGTGAGGCATCGGCCGGGGTGCTCATCGCGGTGGCGGCGCTCTGCGGGGTCATTCCACCCATCTCGTCGTGCCAGCGCACGATCCTGGCGAGCTTGTTCGCCGGGCCGCAACTGCAGTCGGCGTATGCGCTGGAGTCGATCGTGCAAGAGGCCGTGTTCACGGGCGGGCCGCTGATCGCGACGATCGCAGTGGCGGCCGGGGGACCGTCCGCGGCGCTCTACGCGGCCGCCGCCCTCTCCCTGATCGGCACCCTCTGGTTCACGCGGACCGGCCTGTCGCACGCATGGCGGGGCAGCCACGCCGACCGGCGGGGCGGCGGGGCCATGCGCGTCGCCGGGGTCCGCCTGCTGTTCGTGTTCGCGATCCTCGCGGCAATGAGCTTCGGCGGGTTCGAGGTCGCGATCACCGCGTTCGCTCGGGAGCAGGGGTCACCGAACACCGCCGGACTGTTTCTCGCCCTGTGGGCGATCGGGAGCGCGACCGGCGGGCTGCTGTATGGCGCGCGGACATGGCGCCACGCCCCCGACGTCCAGATCAGCACCATCGCGCTGGTGTGTGCGCTGGGGTTCTTGCCGGCCGTGATCGCACCGAGCTTGTGGGTGCTCGCGCCGATGGCGGCCGTCGCCGGCTTGGCGATCGCACCCCTTCTGAGCCTGGTCTACACCCTGATGGGCGGGCTCGCGCCCGCGGGCATGGTGACCGAGGCCTTCGCCTGGCTCAACGTGGCGTTCCCGATCGGCATCGGAGCGGGCGCCGCCCTGTCGGGCGTGCTCGCGGACGGCCCCGGCGCACGGACGGCGATGGCGGTGACATGCCTCGGCGCCGGCCTCGGCGCACTCATCCTCGCACGCCGCCGCAACGCCCTCATCCCACGGGCCGCTACACCGGGATCCCCATCCCCGATCCCCGGCCCGATCGAGCTCGGACCTCGCTGAAGAACCCAGCGACCACAGCCGGTGAGGGGCCCCAACCCCGTCAGCCGATCGGTCACCGGCCCAGGTGCTCCCCGCACACGCAACGAGATCACCCGACAGGACACGCTCCACACCCACCCGTCACAAAAGAAACTCGGCGGCCCCGCCCAAGGTCAGTCGAGCAAACCAGGCACCAGCAGCACCTCGTCGCGATTCTTGCGCCACCACAGTGTGCTCGTCGAATCAGGCGAGGCTGTCAACGCATGGCTGGCTCGTGTACTGGTCGACGAGACGATGCAGCCCGTCCACGGCGCCGCCGAGCCAATCTGCGAGAAGGAGCCCGCGCTCTGGCCAGTCCTGCTCAGGTGGTGGCGACGAGGGCTGCACACCCAAAACGATACGCATGCCGTTCGAGTCAAAAGGCCAGCACCAGGCGCAAAGCGGCGCCTACGTGCTGTAGGGCCCGCCCGGCTGGATCGAACCGAGCGCGCTCCAGACCCGGCCATACGCGTGTGCCCGCTCGGGGTCACGCCGACCGACCTCGGACTTGGAGTTGGAGTACGCCAGGCGGGCCGCGACTGCGGCGAGCCCCCCGGGGCGAGGTTGTCTCGAGAAACCCATGCGCGGTAGCGAACGCAAAGGTCGGCATCGCCGGACTTTTGCACGATCGAATAGAAGCCCTCCGGGATCAGCAACCACATGCGAGGCGACCTTTGATCGGGCACGGACACAGCGAAGGGACCGAAGCGCGCGGAGGTGGGTGGGTACCGTCGCTCGTTGTCAGCACGCCGACCGCTGACGGGAGATGTCGTTAAGGACACGCCGGTCGCGGGGCATGTTCAGAAGTTTCCGCGATCCTCGCGCGAGACGAGCCGGACCTCGTCGGTCTCGGACCCGTGGGAGGTCGGATCGCTCCCGGTGACCTCGCCGATAGAGAAACGCGTATCGGGCCGAGATCGATCCGGCGCGCCGCGGTCCAGAACGCAGCACCACAGGCCGGCGGCGGCGACGTTGGTCGCCCACACCGTGCAGCCCTGGAGCAGCAGCTCACCGCCGGCCGTCTCGTCACGACGGATCAGCGACGTCATCAGCGCGACGAGTGCCGCCGCCGTGAGCACCCAGCGATCGCGGGCAGTTCGAGGGCGATCGAGCGACGTTCGCCGTGCTGGGTATCCCGATCCGCCGTCGGCTGAAGCCCGGCACGCTCATGCGCCTGTGTCCCTCAGGCCTTGCCCCGTTCGCGCGGACTTCTCCCATACATCGCCTGGACGTATCAATCGGCGATCTCCTGCCTCCTTCCAGACAGCAGCACGACTACCACGAAGGAGGCCGACCGTGGCACGCCAGGAATGCCGTGAGATCACCGAGTGGATCGAGGAGCAGGTCTCCCGACCGATCGAGGAGTGGGAGGAGCGCCAGGAAGAGCGCTGCAAGAACAAGAAGTGCAACTGGTGGACCCTCTGCCTCAACAAGTTGGTCTGCTGGTTCGTGACCATCCTCGTCAAGGTGGTGCGCTGGGTCGTCGTGACCGTCGGCAAGTGGGTGGCCCGCACCGTGTGCACGATCGTCGGGGCAATCATCGACACGTTCATCGACATCGCAGTGGGCCTGTGGGACATCTTCGCGGGGATCTTCACGTGGGATTGGCCGCGCGTCTGGGACGGGTTCGTGAGGATCGTCGAAGGGCTCGGCGGGCTTTTCTTCACCCTTGTGCGGGTGGTGCTCTTGGGCGACACCGTCGACTTCATCCGCGAGGAGATCCAGAAGAAGCAGCTTCGCGACTACGTGCGGGATCTGCTCGAGGATCGCTTCGCGCGCGACCCCGAGGCGCTCGTCGCGGCCATGGAGGCCATCGGCGTCGACCACGGGGCGTTCGGCCTGCGGCTGCGCGGCACCGCGACGCGCACCTTCGTCCGCTCGGATCGCTTCGGCGACAACGACGGGATGCCCGACGAAATTCCTCAACTTATCCGCTGGCACGAGAACAGCGCGCTCGGCATCGACATCCGCAAACTGGCCGGCTACGACTGGGACAGTTTCTGGAAGCGCGGCCGCCCCGAGGTCGTCGACGCCGACGAGGATGACATCGACACATACATCCTCGACCGTGGCGGCAAGACGTTCCGCATCTACGCGATGAGCGAGTCGCTCCTTCGATCCAAGGCGAACACCGCCGAGGAGCGCGCACGTGACCTGGGCGTCATGCTCGAGTTCGACACCGCGGAGAAGGAGGTCACCGACCCGGCGTTCGTCAACCTCACCGGCGGCTCGGAGCCCCAGGACAGTTTCAACGTCGCGGTACTGGGACGCACCGACGAGACCGTCGACGCAGTCGACGCCCGTGCGCAGCTGTGCCACCCAGTAGGCGGCGGCGCGTTCGGCTACACCAGCACCTTCATCGGATACGCGTCGCGCCTGGACGAATGCACGTGCCTGGACACCACCCGTCCCTGCACAGGCAGCGAGACGTCAGGGGTGTCGTTCCTCGACCGGTTGCCGGATTTCGTGTTCAAGTACGTGTTTGTCCACGAGCTTGGCCATTACTTCGGCCTGTGCCATGTCGACGGACTCAACCGGATCATGTACACGGCCAACAAGAACGAGAACACGACATGGTGGGACTGGTGGGTCATCCCGGAGTACGTATACCTGGAGGGCGGCCCCCGATTCATCCTCGACGAGGCGAAGCGGGCCTGGGACTACATCGTCGCCGGCTTCCCCACCGAGTGCCTGACGAGGCGGGCGCACTGATGAGCCGGCATCGCCGCCCCGGCAAGTGCCCTTGAAAGTACGTCACGCCGCCCGTGCTGGCGGTGATCGCGATCCTCGTCCTTTGGCTGTGGTTGCGGTAGCGCGCTCGTATCGCTTCTGCGCGGGCCCTAACCCAGACAGCGTGAGGCCCCGCCAGGTGCCGGGGCGGGGCCTCGCGCTGTCCCGGGCCTGGTCGGCCGGCTGGGTGGATCAGTCGCTGACGATCACCCACCCTCGCATTGCTAGGGATCGGTTAAGCACTCCCGTTGTGTCCGGACACCGGCCTTTCTCGCGGGTGGTAAACGTAGAGGGGCGAATCGCCCCTCTTTGGGAGGTGTGGTTGTGAACACGGTTGTCGAGATGGGGCGGAACTGATCCGTCTCGCGGGCCGCGACCGCCTTTCAGAGACCCAAGCCGGCCCGGCCTGACGCGACCGAGGATCGGCCGAGGGCTCCCGCGCCGGAGCCCGAGTATCACGGCAGGCGCCTCGTCGACCGCGCTGAGTTCGCCGGCGTCGAGGCGGCAGGCCGAGGTACCGAGGCGCTGCGGATCGACGCATACCTGCCGCAGCCTTCCGCGACTCCAAGAAGGGGGCATGACCGAACTCAGGGGTTATGACCGTCGCGCCGCGTAGCATGCAGACCATCGACGACCTGCTCGCCAACAATGCGCGCTTCGTCGAGGGCTTCCCAGCGGGACACCTCGACGTGCGCTCCTCGCGCCCCGACGTGTGCGTGTTCGGTGATCTCGACGGCCGGCCGTTCGCCGGCGGCGGCGAGTGCCTCGAGGAGATCCGGCGTGCAGAGCGTTGCCGCGCTACATACGCCTCGTTGACAGCCTCCTCACGACCGCCACCGAGCGGGTCCAGAAGGTCAAGCTGCGCGAGGAGGGCATCACGGCCGACACCTTCGACCGTGAGGCGATGACGCGGTGAGGCTGGAGCCCCTCTATCGCGCGACCTTCCGCTACCCCGACGGCGGCTACGGGACGACGCTCGAGGGCGAGGCCGGCAGCGAGGGGCACTACTTCTTCGTGGCCGAGGGCGCGGTCGAGGGCCGCGTCCGCGGCGTTCTCCACGGTGCCAAC
>JBKKDD010000061.1:0-3241 GCA_046708705.1 Miltoncostaeaceae bacterium
GACAACGTGGTTGGCGAGGCGGACATCTTCATCACCTGCACCGGCAACAAGGACATCATCACCGCCGACGACATGGCCCGCATGAAGCACCAGGCGATCGTCGGCAACATCGGGCACTTCGACAACGAGATCGACATGGCCGGCCTGACGGAGTACCCGGGCATCCAGAAGATCAACATCAAGCCCCAGGTCGACAAGTGGGTCTTCCCGGACGGCCACGCGGTGCTGGTCCTGTCGGAGGGCCGCCTGCTGAACCTGGGCAATGCCACCGGACACCCCAGCTTCGTGATGAGCAACTCGTTCACCAACCAGACGATCGCCCAGATCGAGCTGTTCACGAAGAGCCAGGACTACGGCCGGCAGGTGCACACGCTGCCGAAGGCCCTCGACGAGAAGGTCGCGCGCCTTCACCTCGACGCCCTCGGCGTGCGGCTGACCGAGCTGAGCCCGTCGCAGGCGAGCTACCTCGGCATCAGCCCCGAGGGCCCCTTCAAGCCCGACCACTACCGCTACTGATCGGCAGGGCTGAGCAGCGCTGCGCCGCTCAGCCCGCCAGGGCGTCGAGCCCGCCGCGCAGGTCGCTCCACAGGTCCTCGACGTTCTCGATGCCGATCGACAGCCGAAGCAGCCCGGCGGGAACGCGTCCTGGTGGCTCGATCCGGCTGCGTCGCTCGATCAGCGACTCCACACCACCGAGGCTCGTCGCCCCGTGGATCATCTGAAGCGACGCGATCACGCGGTCGGCGGCGTCCGCGTCGGCGACCTCGAACGACAAGAGCCCCCCGAACCCGCTCATCTGGACGGCCGCGACCGCATGATCGGGATGGTCGGGGAGTCCCGGGTGGTGGACGGCGACCACGGCCTCGTGGGACCCGAGGCGGCCCGCCAGATCGAGTGAGCTCGTGCACTGGCGGGCCAGGCGCACGGCGAGCGTCCGCAGCCCCCGCTCCAGGAGCCATGACTGGTCGGGACCGAGGGCCCCGCCGACATGGGTGCGGATCCGGCGCAGCCTGACGATCAACTCGGCGTCGCGGGAGGCGAGCACGCCGGCGAGGACGTCCGAGTGGCCACCCAGGTACTTGGTCGCGCTCTGCCACGAGACGTCGGCGCCCAGATCGAGCGGGCGTTGCAGGAGCGGCGTGGCGACGGTGTTGTCGCACACCAGCAGGGCGCCCGCCGCATGAACCGTCGCCGCCACCGCGCGCATGTCGACGACGCGCATGTCCGGGTTGGACGGGGTCTCGATCAGGACCACCGCCGCGCCGTCCGCCGCGCGCGCCACGGCATCAGGATCGACCGGGTCGAAGCGCCGCACCTTGACCCCCCAGGGCTCCAGGATCAGCGCCGCGTGTGACTCGACCCCGTAGTAGCCGCGCGTCGGGATCGCGAGGATCTGCCCCGGGCGAAGCAGCGTCTGGCACAGCACGCTCCACGCGGTCAGGCCGCTTGCGAACCCGAGCGCGGACGCGCCCTCCAGCGCGCCCAACGTGGCCTCGACGGCCTGCAGCGTCGGGTTGTGGTGGCGGCCATACGCCGAGGCGCGCCCCGCCTCACCCCCGAACGTGGTGGAGCGGTCGATCGGGGTCGCAAGCCCATCACCCGAGTGCGTCGTGACGCCGTGGGGCAGAAGCGAGTCGGGTTCCACGGCCCCAGCATGTCCGGTCGGGACGCTCCGGACAACCCGACGGGCTTCAGATCCTGAGTTCGTGAGCGTTCTCGACGAACGCCGCGACCAGGTCGATGGACGCCTGAATGTCGTCCGGGTGGCAGGCCTCGACGCTCGAGTGGACGTAGCGGGTCGGGATCGACACGCACCCGGCGATGGCTCCCTCACCAGCCAGCTGCAGCGACTGGGTGTCGGTGCCGCCTTTGTTCGACACGTGGAACTGGTAGGGAATGGAGCGATCCTCGGCCAGGCGCACCAGCAGGTCGACCAGGGCAGGCGATCCGATCGCGCTGGCGTCCATCAGGCGAATCGCGGTACCCCGACCCAGCCGGGTGGACGGCCCGTTGGCGGGCGTTCCGGGCCCGTCGTCGGCGGGGCATGTGTCGATGGCGAGCGCGATTTCGGGCCGCACGCGGGTGGCGGCGACCTTGGCGCCGCGCAGGCCGACCTCCTCCTGCACCGTCGCGCTCGCATGGACCGCGCACGGGGAGGGGGCGGCCGCGTGCATCGCCTCGATCATCACGAAGAGCCCGACGCGATCGTCGAGGCTCTTGCCGGTCACCAGGTCGCCCAGGTCCTCGAGCGTGCGGGTGCGGGTGATGACGTCGCCCTGGCGCACGAGCGTCCTGACGCGGTCGGCCGTCAGGCCGGTGTCGACGGCCAGGTCCTCGATCTTCGGCGCCTTCTGGCGCGCGGCCTCGTCCAGCAGGTGGACCGGCGTCGTGCCGATGATCCCGGGCACGTCCTGCCGGCCGTGAACCATGACGCGCTGCCCGAGGAGCGTGCGCGCGTCCCAGCCACCGAGCGGCACGAACCGCAGGTAGCCGCGCTCGTCGATGTGCGTGACCATCAGGCCGATCTCGTCCATGTGCGCCGCCAGCATCACCCGCGGGCCCCCCGAGCCGTCGCGCACGCCGGTCAGCCCGCCCATGGGATCCGTGTCGACCCGGTCGCAGGACGCTGCGAGCTCCGGCTGCACGAGCTCCCGCACCCGTTCCTCGCGACCCGACGGCCCCGCGACCTCGCACAGCGCGGCCAGCAGGTCGCGCCTCACGGGACGAGCACGAGCTTGCCGAAGTGCGCACCGCTCTCCTCGCGGGCGTGCGCCGCGGCCACCTCTCCGAGCGGGCGGACGCTGTCGATGACGGGCGTCCAGGACTGCGTGTCGACCGCGCGCAGCAGGCCGGCGAAGTCGCGTGCGCTCCCCATCGTCGTGCCGAGCACGGACACCTGCCCAGTTGTCACCGGACGCACCATCATCTCGACCTTGCCGCCCCCCGTGCCGCCGAACACGACCAGGCGTCCCCCCGGCCGCAGGCAGTTGACGCTGTCGGCCCAGGTGGATCCCACGCTGTCGACGACCACGTCGACGCCCCCGCCGGACGCGGCCTTGACCTGGTCGACCCAGTCGTCCGAGGTGTAGTTGACACCGGCCGCCGCGCCCAGATCGGCGGCGCGGGCGAGCTTGTCGTCGGAGGAGGACGTCACGATCACCTGTGCGCCCGCCGCCCGCGCGATGTGCAGGGCGAACGTCGCCACTCCGCCGCCGATGCCCAGCACCAGCACGGTCTCGCC
>JBKKDD010000062.1:0-11564 GCA_046708705.1 Miltoncostaeaceae bacterium
GCGCCAGGCCCTCGACGACGGCGGTCTTGCCGACGCCGGGCTCGCCGATCAGCACCGGGTTGTTCTTGGTGCGTCGTGAGAGGATCTGCATGACCCGCTCGATCTCGTTCTGGCGACCGACGACCGGGTCCAGCTTGCCGTCTTGGGCGAGCTTGGTGAGGTTGCGGCCGAACTGGTCGAGTAGCTTGCTGGACTTCTTCTCGCCCTGCGCGCCGCCGCCGCCGCCGCCCGCGGCCGCGCCTTGGCCGCGCTGACGGCCGCTCGGGCCGGACAGCATACGGATGATCTCGTTGCGGATCTTCTCGGAGTCGGCGTCGAAGTCGGCCAGGATCCTGGCGGCGACGCCCTCGTTCTCGCGCACGAGCCCGAGCAGGATGTGCTCGGTGCCGATGTAGTTGTGGCCGAGCGACAGCGCCTCGCGCAACGCCAGCTCCAGCACCTTCTTGGCGCGCGGCGTGAACGGGATCTGCCCCGACGTGACCTCCTCGCCCGCCCCCACGATGCGGATCACCTGGCTGCGGACCTCCTCGACGGTGATCTCGAGGCCCTCGAGCACACGGGCGGCCAGGCCCTCCTCCTCGCGCAGCAACCCCAGCAGGATGTGCTCCGTGCCGATGTAGTTGTGCTTGAGGGTGCGCGCCTCTTCTTGGGCCAGGACGACGACCTGGCGGGCGCGTTCGGTGAAACGTTCGAACATCGGGGTGCCCTCCTTATCGACGGTTGCCGGGGGCGACCGTCAGGTGCGGGGAGCCGGCGCGGGAGGCGCGTCGGGAAGCGATTTCGGTGAGAAGCGACAAGGAACGAAGGCTAGCACGGGGTACCTGCGCGAGCCTGCCCAACCGGGGGCGCCACGGTGGTCTCGGCGGCACATTGCCGCGCGCCCTCGCAGCACGTCTCCACCTTGCGGTGGCAACGTTCGCACCAGAGTCCGTTCTGACGCCAGATCAATGCAGCGTCGCATGCAGGACACTCTCCCATTCGAGGTCGAGTATCCCATCGGCGCCGGACGGCGCGAGCTAAAGCTGGATCCCGCCGCCACCGCCGCGACGCGGAACTCGGTCAGTCCTCCGCGGTGTCCTCGCCGGCCTCGAACGACGTCCCCTCGGTCTCGGGGGTCTCCGGGGCGTCGGGCGCGCGGGTGCTGGTCGTGGTGGCGGGGCCGGTGGTCTTCTCGCGCAGGTTGCGCTCCTGGTCCGGGTACGGGAACAGGCCCATGGTCCGCGCCCGCTTGACCGCGCGCGCGAGCTCGCTCTGCTGGCGCCGCGACAGGCCCGTGATGCGCCGGGAGCGGATCTTGCCGCGCTCGGACAGGAAGCGCCGTAGTGACGGGAAGTTCTTCCAGTCGATCTCCTCCGGCGGCAACTGCGGACGACGCTTGCGCGCGGTGGGTACGAGGCTCGAGCGCTTGCCGCCCTTGCGTGCCCCGCTGTTCGTGTTCTGTGACGACCTGGCCATACGCTCCCTGTTTCTCGGACCGGTCGGTGAGTGTAGCGGATCGGCGCGCGCGGGACGTTTTACCGCCCGGGGCCGGGGCGACGTTTACGCGGACCGCCGGGATTGCGCCGGCGCACCGGGCGCGGGGGCTCGGCCGCCCAGCCGGCGGAGGGGTCGGGGTCGTCCGCGGATCCACCCGCTCGCTCGGGCAGCAGGCCGGCGCGCTCATCCTCCGGGAGGGCGTTGAACTCGTCCATCCACGCCTGCAGCTCCGCCAGACGGGCCGAGTCGGGATCGCTTATGTCGAGCACTTCTGCGAGATCCGCGGGCAGGTCGTCCAGGTCCCAGTCGTCGTCCAGGGCGTCGTCGTGCGCATCGTCCGAGACGGCGTGCGGCAGGTGCGACATCCGGGTGATCAGGTCCTCCCAGTCCGTGACGCCCAGATGGGGCAGCACCGCCGCCAGCACCGGCAGGGCCTGGACGGTCGGGCCGTGGCTCGTGGCGAGGTTGATCCGGGCCAGACGGGCCAGCTCCGCCCCGGCGTCCTGCAGCGACATCTCCCTTGGCACGGAACCGTCGGCAGCGAGGGTGGACCGGACAGCGTCGGCTTCGGCGAGGCTCATGGGACTGGTGAGTGTCGCCTCGACCAGGATGGGCCCGTCTCCGGCGTCGGTCGTCACGATGATCGCGATCTGGGCGCTCTTGGCGGCCGGTCGCCGGCAGACCAGGGCGAAGGCCGGCAGGCGGTCCTCATCGGCCAGGTGCCACACCTTGGTCGGAGCCAGACCGCCGCAGCGCCTGGCCAGGGGCGACGGCCCACGCGCACCCGCCGCGGCGGCGCGGGCGACGGCGTCGCGGGCCATGGCGGCGATGCCGGGCGTCGCCATCAGACCCATGACGTGGAGCGCGGAGATGCCGTCGGGTGACTTCTCCAGCCGGCTGATGACGGCGTCGGCGAAGATCAGACCCTCCGGCGACGCCACCGCGTCGGCCGGAATCAGGTCACGCGCCATCTCCTCGAGCTCCCACGCCCGCTTGCTGTGGCGGAACCACTGGAGGAACCCTGCGAGCCCCTCATCGAGCAGCTCGTCCGCAGGACGTCGATCGTGGCCGGCCATCGTCTGACCTTAGCGATCCGCCCCCGCCGGTGAAATCTCCTACTTGCGCGCCGCCGAGCCCTGGAACTCCAGGTCGGCCTGGCCCGCGCCCTGCCCCTTGCTCGTCCCGTTTTTGATCTGGCTCGACGAGAGCTCGCTGACATCGTGCGCGGAGCTGAGCAACCCGGCCTCCTCCGCGCTGAACCAGATGAACCGGACCTGGTTGCGCGGCGCGACGTTCGTCGTCGCCATCCGCGGCGATCTCCGAGGATGCCGCCCGAGCCGCTGCCGTTGTCGTTGATGCCGGGGCCCTCGGCCACGGAATCCAGGTGCGCGCCGACGACGAACGTGCGGTCGGAGCGACCGGCCTTGGTCTCAGCGATGACGTTGAAGCCCGACGCCCTCCCGAGTAGTCCATGGTCAGGAAGTCGGTGCCGTTGACGTAGGTCGGTGCGCTGGGGCTCGTCTGGGCGAGCGTCGAGGAGGCGATCTCCTCACGACCGTGCAATTCTCAAGTCGACCGGGTGTGGCACGCGCGGGCAGCCGGCCGCGACCACACCAGTCCCCCGTCAGATCAGGCGGATGCGGTCTGCGCCAACTCGCCCGCCAGGGCTCGGGCGATCAGGTCGCGGGTCTCGTCCACGCCGTAGAGGGCGACGAAGGAGCCGAAGCGGGGGCCGCGCTCCTCTCCGAAAAGGACCTGGTAGATCGCGCTGAACCAGGCTTGGGAGACGCCGGGGCGGTCGGGGGTGGCGTTTTTGGCGTCAGGATCCTGGTAGCGCGGGGTCGCGCGGCCGACGTCGTAGACGATTCCTTGGAGGTCGTCGGGGCTCGCGCCGGGGGGCGCCTCGACCAGGGCGTCGGACAGGCGGGTGAGCGCCTCGCGCTCCACCTCGTCTGCGGGACGATAGCGCTTGGCGGGCTTGACGAAGTCACGGTAGTAGCGCAGGGCGTCGCCGAGCATCGCGTCCAGGCGCGGGTGGGTCTCGGCGGAGACACCGGGCGCGTAGCGGCGCAGGAACGCCCACAGGACGTCCTTGCTCTCGGTGTTGGCGACCGACACCAGGTTGAGCAGGAGCGCGAACGAGACCTGGGTGCCGGCGCCGCCGCCCAGGGCCTCCGGCGCGGGCGGCTCGCCCGCGTGGATGTGCCAGACGGGGTTGGCGAGCTGCTTGGCGGGGTCCTGCCGTGAGTAGGCCTGCAGGTGCGACAGGTACTCGTCGACGTTGCGTGGGATCACGTCGAAGTACAGGCGCTTGGCCTCGCGCGGCTTGCCGTAGACGAAGAGCTGCAGGCTCGCGGGACTCGCGTAGGTGAGCCACTCCTCGATGGTCAGGCCGTTGCCCTTGCTCTTGCTGATCTTCTGGCCGCGCTCGTCCAGGAAGAGCTCGTAGGTGAACGACTCCGGCGGCGTGCCGCCCAGGATCTGGACGATCTGGTTGCCCAGGCGCACCGAGTCGATCAGGTCCTTGCCGGACATCTCGTAGTCGACCCCCAGCGCATACCAGCGCATCGCCCAGTCGGGCTTCCACTGGAGCTTGCAGTGCCCGCCCGTGACCGGCGACTCGAAGCGCTCGCCGGTGTCGGGGTCGGTCCAGACCAGCGTGCCGGTGGCGGGGCGGACCTCGTCGATCGGGACCTGCATGACGACGCCGGTCGTCGGGTGGATCGGCAGGAACGGCGAGTACGTGGCGGCGCGCTCCCCGCGAAGGGACGGCAGCATCACGCCCATCACCTCGTCGAAGCACTCCAGCATCCGAAGCAGCGCCCGGTCGAAGCGCCCCTCTGCGTAGTACTGCGTGGAGGACGCGAACTCGTAGTCGAAGCCGAAGCGGTCGAGGAAGTCGCGCAGCATCGCGTTGTTGTGGTGGGCGAAGCTCTCGTGGGTTCCGAACGGGTCGGGGATCCGGCTGAGCGGCTTGCCCAGGTGCGGCGTCAGCACGTGCGGGTTGGGGATGTTGTCGGGGACCTTGCGCAGGCCGTCCATGTCGTCCGAGAAGCAGATGAGCCTGGTCGGCACGTCCGACAGCGTCTCAAACGCGTGACGCACCATCGTGGTCCGCGCGACCTCCTGGAACGTCCCGATGTGCGGCAGCCCCGACGGCCCGTACCCGGTCTGGAACAGGACGGAGTTGGGCGGCGTCGCCGAGCGCTCGATCCGGGCGATCAGCTTGCGCGCCTCCTCGAACGGCCACGCGCGACTGAGCGCCGCGAGCTCGCGCAGCCCCGGGTCGGCGGCCATCACTCAGCCACCGTTCGTAACACGCGAAATGACCCTTCCGTCAAGCCAGGATCCCTAATGAGCAGAGCGATTCACGGGCAAACCGTGCCTGACACATAACAATCAAGTGACATCGCCTCGGCCGGGCTCGGCAGCGGCTCAGTGACCGCCAGGCTGGATCTTCATCACCTGGTACTCCATGGCGCCGCGGGGGGTGGTGACGGTCAGCTTCTCGCCCTTCTTCTTACCGAGCAGGGCCTTGCCGAGAGGGCTCTCGGACGACAGGCGCTGCGCGCGCGGGTCGGCCTCGGCCGAGCCGACGACGGCGAACTCGGAGTTCTTCTTGGTCGCGAGGTCCTTGACGGTGACCCGCGCGCCGATGGAGACGGACTCCGTCGAGACCTGCTCGGCGTCGACCACGCGGGCGTTTCGGAGTTGCTGCTCCAGCATGATGATGCGGGCGGCGACCTGCGCCTGCTCGTTCTTTGCGTCGTCGTACTCGGAGTTCTCGGAGATGTCGCCGAACTCACGGGCCTCCTTGATGCGGGCGGCCACCTCGCGGACCTTCACGGTCTGCAAGTGCTCGATCTCCTCCTTGAGCTTGTTGTAGCCCTCTTCGGTCAGGACGACTTCGCGCTCCATACATCACCTTTCGGGGGGTCTTCCGCGCCGGGGCGGCGAGGTACCGTAGTTGAATTAGGCGGCCGGTTTCAAGCCGGCCTGCTCCATGAGCCCCTGGAGTAGGCCGAGCGCCCCCTCCAGCGTCGGCTCGACGAGCAACGCATCCCGATCCGGACCGGCCACGGCGTGACCCGTCAGGTACCAGGGATAGAACTTGCGCATGTACGCGCACGCCCGGTCAGGGCCGAGCGCGGCCGCGACGTCGTGGGCGAAGTCCCGCACCTCGCGCACCACCTGCTCGAGCGAGCGCTCGGGGCCGTGCGCGCCGTCCAGCACCTCGCGGTAGATCCACGGGTTGCCGAGCGCGGGACGGCCGATCGCGACCGCCGTGACGCCCGTCTCGCCCATGACCCGCAACGCCTCGCCGGGGCTGTCGATATCGCCGCTGGCGATGACCGGGACAGACACGGCCTGCACGACCTGGGCGGTGTAGCGATGGTCGGCCCTCCCGGCGTACTCCTGGGACGCGGTCCGCGGGTGCACGAACAGCGCCGCGGCCCCCGCGTCCTGGAACCGCTTGGCGGCGGTGACGGGGTCCGCTGTCTCGGGCGTCAGGCCGCGCCGCATCTTGACGGTGACGGGGATGTCGACCGCGCGCACCATGGCCGCGACGATCGCGGCCCCGGCCTTGGGATCGAGTAGGAGCGCCGCGCCCGCGCCGGTCTTGCAGACCTTGCGCACCGGGCAGCCCATGTTGATGTCGACGATGTCGGCGCCGGCGTCCTGCACTGCGCGCGCGGCCTCGGCCATCGCCTCGGGGCTCGCGCCGAAGAGCTGGATGGCGACCGGCCCCTCGTCATGGTCGGTGCGCAGCATCTGACGCGTGCGCTCGTTGTCGTGGACGATGCCGAAGCTCGACACCATCTCGGAGACCGCGAGCCCGACGCCGTGTCGGCGCGACTGGCGGCGAAACGCCCAGTTGGCGATCCCCGCCAGCGGCGGCTGCACGACGCGGTTGGGGATGCGCACGCCCCCGATCGCGAAGGGCTCGGCGAACGGGCAGGGGCCGTCCAGCGTTATCTGAGGCTCGCTGTCGCGCGCGGCGACCACCCGACTCATGCGCTTCCTCATCGCGGCGCCCTCGCGACGTTCTGCTCGTGCACCAGCCGCAGGCCCACCAGCGTGAGCGTGGGGTCGTGCTCGTCGATCTCGATCGACAGCGGCACGATCAGCTCGGACAGGCCGCCGGTGGCGACGACCACGGCGTCACCCAGCTCCAGCTTGAGACGGGCGACGAGGCCGTCGACCATGGCCACCGTGCCGTAGAGGATGCCCGACTGCAGGGCTGCGACCGTCGACTTGCCGATCGCCGACGCCGGCTCGACGAACTCCACCTTGAGCAGGCGCGCCGCGCGGCTGGTGAGCGCCTCGACCGACACCTCGATGCCCGGGGTGATGGCGCCACCCAGGTACTCGCCGGTCGCCGACACGCAGTCGAAGTTGGTGGCGGTGCCGAAGTCGACCACGATGCAGGGCCCGCCGTAGCGGCGAAAGGCCGCGACCGAGTTGACGATGCGGTCGGCGCCGACCTCGTGCGGGTTGTCGATGGCGATCGGCATGCTCGTCCGCACGCCCGGCCCGATCACAAGCGCGGGCTGATCCAGGTAGCGGGTGGCCAGGTCCCGATAGCCCGCGGTCAGCGTCGGCACGACCGAGGACACGACCATGTCCGCGACGTCGCTCAGGCTGCTGCCACGAAGGCGCAGCATCGCGTCGTGCTGGGCCGCCAACTCGTCCAGCGTCGCGGTGCGCACCGTCGAGGTCCGCCACTGGTGCAGCAACTCCTCTCCGTGGAACACCCCGGCCACGGTCTGGGTGTTGCCGACGTCGATCGCGAGCAGCATCAGGCCCCACCGCCCACTGCGGCATCGGCGTCGCCCGAAAGGATCTCGATCGTCACGTCCTGGCTGGTGTTGATCTCGACCCGCGGGATGATCCGCGTGGGGCGGTTCTTGTCCCACACCCACACGTCCTCCATGAGGATGTGGAAGAGCGGGTAATGCGGTTGGGGGTCGATGCGCCGCTCGACCGAGTTGCACAGATAGGTCGCCTCCTGCGTGAGCACGCAGTAGCGAAACAACGGGAACACGTCGTTGTACTCGCGCTTCAGTCGAAGCTCGAGCTCGGCGTCGTACTCGTCCAACTCGTCGACGTGCGACATCCCGCCTCCACGGCATGGTGCACCCGGGCAGAGTCCCGTGGCGCCCCGATCAGACCCGTCAGTGTAGCTCAGCCTGAACCTGGATCCAGGTTGAATCCACCGGCGGCCGGCCGGCGCGAGGAAGCGGTCAACGCCTGTCGGCGGTCCTCGACCTCACCCCGCCCGGTGCGACGCCTGACGCGGTTTCGTTGGCGTCCGGTGCATCACCGCGACCAGGGCGTGACCGGCCGGGGCAGTGGCTCGCCGTCGACAGTCATATCGATGCGCTCGTTGAAGAAGCAACGAGTCCCCGGATCTTTGGATTCTCCGGCTGTCTGCCACCGTCTCGCCACCGAAGCGCACGCGCACCCATCGCTGGCTGGGCTCGGCAAACGGAGCGGGCAGCCCGGCAAGGCTCGCCATGTCGTTCATGCATCGACTGCCTTGACGAACCACCAATCGCGCTCACGACGGGGAGACCGGACGATGGCCGCATGATCGATCGCCGGCAGTGTGTCCGCGGACCACCACCGAAAGGCGTAGGCACCAGGCGCGGGCGAGGCGTTGTCCGCGCCGTCAGCGTCCAGACCGGGACGGTCGTGGCGACCGGCTCCGGGACGCTGACCGCGCGCATCCAGGTGACGACCGGATTCAACGGATGCACGGTCTCAGGACAGGGGACCTTCGACATCGCCGCCATGACCGGAACCCGACAGCCCGTGATGTCTCTCACCGAAAAAGACCCCCGACACGCATCAGCTCGAGCTTGGCGCGGGAGTCGAACGGATCCCGGCCACGCGAACGGCCTGTCCACCGGACAAGGCGGGGAGCAACGGCAGCTGCACCATGGCCCTCTCCTTGGGATCCTCCTCCTTCCTTCAAGCAAGCTTGCGTTCCCTTTGACAGCAGAGGAAGTCTTCGCCGGCAGCGCAGCGGGGTCGACCCGGGACTCGACAACGGCTATCAGTGGACCTGGAGCCTGCGCGGCTGAACTCCGCAGCGTGCTTCAGACATCGCCCGAGTACCGCGAGACGGGCTGTTCGTTCCGATCGAGCCGGGCCTCTACTTGAATCAGCGGCTCGTCACCCACGACGAGGTCCAGATCGAGGTCGAGCACTGGGACGAGTGCGAAGCGACGTTCCGTCAGGCGCGGGTGCGGGACCTCGAGGGCCGGATGACTCCACTCCCCGCCCTCCCACAGCAGGATGTCGATGTCGATGGCGCGCGGGCCGTAGCGCGGGCCCGCCACGCGGCCCAAATCGCGCTCGATGCCCTTGATCAACGCGAGCAGGGCGGGCGGGTCGAGATCCGTCTCGATCCGGCACGCGGCGTTGAGGAACGCGGGTTGATCCTCGACCTCCCGGGGAGCCGTCTCGTAGACGGGGCTCAGGGCTTCGACGGTCACGCCGCTTGCGCCGAGCGCGTCCACCGCGGCCCGCAGGGCGGCGCGCCGGTCGCCCAGGTTCGTGCCGAGGCCGAGCCAATACTTCAGCGCGTCCGCCTGAGCGTCGCGGACGTCTCGGTGACCGACTGGGCAAGCTTGACCTGCGGCTTGCGCACCGTGATCGCGACGGCGAGCAGGCGCTGGTCGCCCATCAGCCGGTCCGCGATCATACCCGCGAGGTGCTCCAGCAGCGCCACGGGCGGGCCGCCGACGATCGTCGCGACCATCTCCGCGACCGCCTCATAGTCGACCGTGTCGGCCAGGTGGTCGGTCTCGATGGCCGCGAGCTCCGCCAGCTCCATCTCGATGTCGACGACGAACCGCTGGCCGTGCTCGCGCTCCTCGGGGAACACCCCGTGGTAGCCGAAGCACTCGAGGCCCGTCACCCGAACCGTCACCGCATCGCTCATCGCGCTCCTTTGACCGCACGCCAGACGTCGATTGCATCGGCAGTCTCGCGGATGTCGTGAACGCGCAGCACCTGGGCGCCCCGATCGATCGCGACCAGGCCCGCGGCAAGCGACCCGGCCAGACGGTCGTCGACCTCACGGCCCAGGAGCTGGCCGAGCATCCCCTTGCGCGACACGCCCACGACCAGGGGCCGCCCCAAGGCGACCAGCCTGGGCAGCTCCCGCAGCAGCGTCAGGTTGTCGTCCAGGCGCTTGCCGAACCCGATGCCGGGGTCGAAGAGGACGTGCGCCTCGGGGATGCCCGCAGCGACGGCCGCGGCGAGCCGCTCCTCCAGGAACGCGGCGACCTCGCCGACCACGTCCGTGTAGTGCGGCGCCCGCTGCATCGTCTCGGGCTCGCCCTGCATGTGGACCAGGCAGACCGCGGCCCCGCGCTCGGCGACCAGCGGCAGCAGCTCGGGGTCAGCGCGCCCCGCGGTGACGTCGTTGACGAGCACGGCTCCGACATCCAACGCGGCGCGCGCCACCGCCGCGCTCGACGTGTCAATGGAGATCGGGACGTCGTAACCCGTCGGGAGTGCGGAGAACACGGGCTCGAGCCGGCGCAGTTGCTCCGCCGCGGAGACGGGCATGGCGCCCGGCCGCGTGCTCTCAGCGCCGATGTCGCAGATGGCGGCACCGTCGACCGCCACCCGCTCGAGGCGCCGCAGCGCGTCGTCGGCATCGAGGAACGCCCCGCCGTCCGAGAACGAGTCCGGGGTGACGTTGAGGATGCCCATGAGGCACGGGGGCGAAAGCCAGGCGAGCGGATCGATGGCCCGATCGTACCGAGCCACCGGGAACCGATCGTCCACGTGCGACCGAGCCGTGCAGGAAGGTCAGATTCGCGACCTGGGATCCCGCATGGACAAACGGATCTCGTGCCATTCGTGTCAGGCACGCTTTATTGAACGTTAACGATGCCCGGCGGCGGGCCGGGCCGGGTGCGGCTAGGACTCGGGGACAGCGGGCCCGGCGGGGGCGGGCGGGGGGGTCGAGGGCTTGACGACCTTCTCCTCGGCCAGCTCGCGCTCGGCTTCGGCGCGGGCTTGGGCGTCGCGCTCGTCCTTGGCCCGAAACACGTCCTCCTCGGACTTGCCGTCCAGGAGCCCCAGGAACTCCTCGCGCTCGATGGTCTCGCGGCGCAGGAGGATCTCGGACAGATCGTCGAGCTGCTCGCGGTGCTCGTGGAGGATCTCCCGCGCCTGGCCGAAGGCGCCCTCGATGATGCGGCGGATCTCGTTGTCGATCTCACGGGCCATCTCGTCCGAGTAGTCCGGCTCGCTGTGCATGTCGCGGCCCAGGAACGGGGCGCCGTGGCTGTGGCCGAGTACGCGCGGGCCGAGCTTGTCGCTCATGCCGAAGCGCATGGTCATGGACTTCGCGATCTGGGTGACGCGCTCCAAGTCGTTGGACGCGCCGGTCGTGATCTCGTCGAACACGATCTCCTCCGCCGCGCGGCCGCCGAGCAGCATCGCCATCTGGTCCTCGAACTCGGCCTTGGTCGTTGTGAACTTGTCCTCGGTCGGCATCGAGACCGTCACGCCCAAGGCCTGCCCGCGGGCGATGACCGAGATCTTGTGAACCGGGTTCGCGTGCGGCAAGAAGTGCCCCACCAGCGCGTGTCCCATCTCGTGGAACGCGGTGACCTTGCGCTCCTTCTCCGACAGCAGGCGCGACTTCTTCTCGGGACCCGCGATGACCCGCATGATCCCCTCTTCGAGCTCGTCCGCGCCGATGACGCGCTTGCCGTGGCGGGCGGCCAGGAGCGCCGCCTCGTTGACGAGGTTGGCGAGGTCGGCGCCGGTGAACCCGGGAGTCTGACCGGCCAGCGCGTCAAGGTCGATGCCCTTGGAGAGCGGCTTGCCCTTGGTGTGGACGCGCAGGATCGCCTCGCGACCGGTGCGGTCGGGGCGGTCCACCACGATCTGGCGGTCGAAGCGCCCGGGCCGAAGCAGCGCCGGGTCCAGAATGTCCGGACGGTTGGTCGCGGCGATCAGGATGATGTTGTCCTTCGCCTCGAACCCGTCCATCTCGACCAGGAGTTGGTTGAGCGTCTGCTCGCGCTCGTCGTGACCGCCGCCCAGACCCGCGCCGC
>JBKKDD010000063.1:0-4945 GCA_046708705.1 Miltoncostaeaceae bacterium
CCGGCAGGCTGCCGCCTGGGTGAAGCGCTACGCCCCACGGCCACGCCGCAGCGCCCCACGCCCGCCGATGTCCATGCCCGTGGAGAACGTCAACCGACTCTGAATCGGCTCCACAACAACGTTCTCATCCCCAAGGGGCACCCCCAGTGAGGCGACCAAAACGCCAATTGGCGATGTCTCGTGCCACTTGTGTCATGTACGACACACCTTTCGGCGGCGGCGGGGGTTGGGGGATGGGGCGGGGCCGTGGATGGTCCCCACTCAACGAGTGACGGTGCGAGCGTCACTCGGGTCGTCGGACGAGCGGGAGGCGGAGGCATCGCGAGAGGACGTGGGGAGGCGCTGGACTCGGCGGGTGGGCTCGGTCCGTGTTTCCGTTACGCTTGCGCGGTGATCCGCGTGATGATCGCCGGGGCCGCCGGCCGGATGGGACAGGCCGTGGTCGCAGCCGTCGCCGCGGCCGGCGACATGGAGGCCGTGGCGTTGGCCGACCCGGCGCTCGAGGGCGGGTACCCCGACGTGGCGACGGCGATCGCCGCCGCACGGCCCGACGTGTCCGTGGACTTCACGCAGCCGCACGTCGCGTTCGACAACGCGTGCGCGTGCCTTGACGCCGGGGTGCACGTCGTCATGGGCACGACGGGCATCGACGCCGAGCAGCTCGCCGAGATCCGTCGCCGGGCCGAGGCGGGCGGCGCGAACTGCCTGATCGCGCCGAACTTCGCGATCGGCGCGGTGCTGATGATGCGCTTCGCCGCCGAGGCGTCGCGCCACATGCCGAAGGCCGAGATCATCGAGCTTCACCACGACCAGAAGCTGGACGCACCGAGCGGCACCGCGCTTCGCACCGCCGGCCTGATGGCGGGGGAGGTGCCGATCCATTCGGTGCGCCTTCCCGGCCTGGTCGCCCACCAGGAGGTCATCCTGGGCGGGCTGGGCGAGACGCTCACGATCCGCCACGACTCGCTCGCACGCGAGAGCTTCATGCCAGGGGTGATCCGCGCGGTGCGCGAGATCGTGAGCCGGCCCGGCCTGACGCTGGGGCTCGAGCCGATCCTGTTTGGCGACGCACGACCCACTGACCCTTACCCGAGGAGCACCACATGAGCGCCGACTACGTCAAGATCGCGACCGAGGCGGTCGAGGAGAAGGAACGGCGGGGTGGGGGAGCGGCGTCACGCGACCTGTCCGGCGCGCTCGGCGCCGAGCACCTGGCCTTGCGCATGTGGCGCTTCGGGCCCGGCCAGGCGATGGCCTACCACCGCCATCGCGTCCAGGAGGAGATCTACCAGCTCATCTCGGGTGGACCACAGCACGTGCAGATCGGCGACGAGACGGTCCAGGTCGACGACGGCGACTGGGTGCGCCTGCCCAAGGACACGCCGCGGCGGATCATGAACACCAGCACCGACCGCGAGGCGGTCTGGATGGCGATGGGCTGCCCTCCGGGCGAGGGGATCATGGACGGCGTGCGCCTGGACCCCGAGACCGGTGAGGAGATTCCGCGCACCTGATCCGACCGGTGCCGCGCGCCACGCCCCATCCGATCGTCCACCTGACACCCGACGGCGACCTGGTGCCGATCGCGACGCCCGGCATCGTCCGGCTGTGGCCGTTCACCCAACACCGCCGCCTGCCGCGCCGGTCCCGCGACCCCGCTCGGCTGGATCCCATCAACCTGCTCGTACTGGGCGCCGCCCCGGCGGTCGTCATCGCCCGGCTCGCCGAGCGGGGGTGGCACCGACCGGACGACGGCGCCACCCACCGCACCTGGATCGACGGCAGGTTCGTCACGATGAGCGACCACATCGCGCTCGGTGACCGGGCCGAGCGCGTCCACCTGCGCGTCTTCGCCTTCGCCGGAGCCACGCTGATCGGCGCCCATCACGAGCACGCCGACCCCCGCGGCCGCCATCGCGTGACCTCGTGGGACCGAGCGCGCCAGGCGGTCGCGGACGCGCTGGAGAGCGCCGGCATGGCGCGGAGTGCGCCGACCGGGATCGTGACGCCGCCCGACTTTCGCGGCGTGCCGAGCGACGGCCGGGTCTGGCGCCTGGTAGCCGGCTGAGCCGGGGCTTCCGAGACGCCCGGATATACTTGCCGTCGTGCCCGCGTTCGGATCGATCTTGACTGCCATGGTGACCCCGTTCGACGAGCGGGGGAACGTCGACGAGGACGCCACGGTGGCCGTGATGCGTCACTTGGTGGCCACCGGCTCCGACGGCGTCGTGTTGAGCGGGACCACCGGCGAGGCCTCGACGCTGACCGACCCCGAGAAGATCCGCCTGTTCGAGCTGGGCATGGAGACCCTGGGCGGCGCCGCCACCGTCGTCGCCGGCACGGGCTCCAACGACACCGCGCACTCGGTTCACCTGACCGAGGTCGCCGCCGGCCTCGGCGTGGACGCCGTGCTCGTCGTGACGCCCTATTACAACCGGCCGCCGCGCGCCGGGCTGATCGGCCATGTCCAAGCCATCGCCGAGGTCGGCGTCCCCGTTATCCTCTACAACATCCCGTCGCGATCGATCGTCAACATGCCACCGGACTTGCTCGCGGAGATGGCCGAGATCCCCGGCGTCGTCGCCGTCAAGGAGGCCAACCCCGACCAGGTCGACGACGTCCTCGCGATCCCCAAGCTCGACGTCTACGCGGGCAACGACGATCTGCTGCTGCCGGTCGCGCTCGCGGGCGGCGCGGGCGTGATCTCGGTGGCGTCCCACCTGGTGGGCCGGCAGATGCAGGCGATCTGCGAGGCCACTCGTGCCGGTGACCACCGGTCTGCGACCGAGCTCGACATCGCCCTGCACGGGCTCTACGAGGGGCTCTTCGTCACCACCAGCCCCATCCTCATCAAGGCGGCCCTCGCGATGTTGGGGATCATTCCCAACGCACGGTTGCGGCTGCCACTCATCGAAGCAACAACACAGGAGCGACGCGTGCTGACCGGACTTTTGGAGGCACAGGGCCTCTTTGTGAACGCATCTTGACCGACGCCACAGCCCTCAGGGCCACCCCGATCGGCGGCACCGGGGAGATCGGCAAGAACATGTACCTGGTCGAGCTCGGCGGCCGGATCGTAGTGATCGACTGCGGCGTCAAGTTCCCGACGCCCGACCAGCTCGGCGTCGACCTCGTCCTCCCGGACTTCGAGTTGCTCGAAGGACGCCTGGACGACATCGAGGCGCTGGTCCTGACCCATGGCCACGAGGACCACATCGGTGGCGTGCCGTACTTCCTGAAGACCGTGGGACGCGTGCCGATCATGGCCACGCGGTTCACGCTCGGCCTGGTGCGCAGCAAGCTCGAGGAGCACCGCCTCAAGGACGTGGAGCTCATCGAGATCGCTCCCACGGAGCGCCGTCAGCTCGGCCCGTTCGAGGCGGAGTTCATCCGCGTCACCCACAGCATCCCGGATTGCGTGGCCGTTGCCCTGCGCTCGGCCGCCGGCACGGTGGTCCACACCGGCGACTTCAAGTTCGACCACGCCCCGATCGACGACGAGCCGACCGATGTCGCCGCCCTGTCGCGACTCGGTGACGAGGGCGTGTTGCTGCTGATGGCCGACTCCACCAACGCCGAGGTGCCGGGCAGCATCGCGCCGGAGCGGACCGTCGGCACGGAGCTTCGGCGCCAGTTCGCCTCGGCGCCCGGACGGGTCATCCTGACCGCGTTCTCGTCGCATGTGCATCGCGTGCAGCAGGTGTTGGACGCCGCCCACCACGACGGCCGGTTCGTCGCCCTCGTCGGTCGCTCCCTGCTTCGCAATTTCAACATCGCGGTGGGCCTCGGCATCGTCAAGGCGCCCCCGGGCGTCCTGATCAACGTCAAGTCCATCGACGAGCACCCCGACGACGAGCTCGTGATCGTCACCACCGGCAGCCAGGGGGAGCCCCTGTCCGGGCTTCGGCGCATGGCCTACGGCGACCACCAGAACATCACGATCAGGGCGAACGACACGGTGGTGTTCAGCTCACGGATCGTCCCCGGCAACGAGCTCGCCGTCAACGAGACCATGAACCGGCTGATCCGCTCGGGCGCGCGCATCGTCTCACCCGAGTCGGCGCCGGTCCACGTCTCCGGCCACGGCGCCTCGGACGAGCTGCGGCTGATGCTCCGGTTGGTGCGACCCAGGTTCTTCGCGCCGATCCACGGTGAGATCCGCCATCAGAAGGCCCACGCCGAGATCGCGAAGGCGCTCGGCGTGACCTCCGACCGCACGTTCCTGCTCGATAACGGCCATGTCCTCGAGATCGACGGCGATCGCGCGGCGGTCGTCGAGAAGCTGGACGTCGGCCTGATCTACGTCGACGGGCTGGGCATGGGGGACGTGGCAGACGGCATCCTGCGCGACCGCCGACACCTTTCCGAGGACGGTCTGGTCATCATCGTCGCGACGCTCTCCGCCCGCGACGGCCTGCCGATCGGCGAGATCGATGTCATCACCCGCGGCTTCGCCGCCGCCACAGACGCCCTGATCGCCGCGACCCGCGAGGAGGTCGAGCGGACGCTCAACGTGTCGGTGACCGAGGTCGACATGCTGCACCGGCTCCTGCACGACGCCGTCGCGTCTTTGATGTGGAAGCGCGCCCGCAAGCGCCCACTCGTGCTCCCGGTCATCGTCGAGGTGTAGCCGGCGATCAGGCGTTCGACATGATCCCACCCGCCGCCGAGCATCGTTAACGTTTGGTAAAGCGTGCCTGACACGATTCACCCGCGATCCCATTGCCCAGGCGGTATCGCGCGACGCGAAATCGACCTTCCGACAAGCTTGCTCAACTGCCGTGCGAGGGTGATTTGACACCCGACGTTGCGCGGACCCCTCGCCGCGGTTCAGGCCCTTCGGCGGGGCCTGGGACGACGACCGTGGCGACTCGGCAGGAAGCCAGGGTCGCGTGGCCAACATCATATGGCCGGGACCATTTCGGTCACCCATCCACGCGCGAGG
>JBKKDD010000064.1:0-4809 GCA_046708705.1 Miltoncostaeaceae bacterium
CTCACCGTCGTGCCCACGGCGTGGGCCTCGGGATCCTGGAACACGCTGCCCACCACCGTGGCGAGCTGTGCCGGGCCCGCGGTGCGCGTGTCGTGCCCGCCGACCAGAACCCGCCCGGCGAACCTGCCCCCGTGGAAGTGCGGAACCAGCCCGGCGAGCGCCCGCAGCAGCGTGGTCTTTCCGCCGCCGGACGGGCCGTGCACGATCACGACTTCGCCCGCCGCGATCTGGAGGTCGAGCCCGTCCAGCGCCGGGCGTTCGGAGGTTCCCGGCCGAAACGACAGGGCCTCGACGGACGCGACGATCACCGGCGAAGCCCCGCGGCGCCCACGGCGGCGGTCACGAGGACCGCGATCGCGACGATGGGCGCAGCCCCGTCGAGCAGCGGATCGAGCGTCGGGAAGAACCGGTAGGGGGCGACGACGCCCCCGATCGTCATCCCCGCCAGGCCCACCATGGGCACGCAGAGCAGGGCCAGGCCCCGGTCGCGGCGCCCCCACGAGGGCTCGGCCATACGGGTGCGCGGACCCGCGCCATAGCCGCGCGCGGCCATCGCCTCGGCCGTGTCCAGGGACCGCTCCAGCGCCGATCCCACCAGCGGCACGGCCAGCGCGCCGGCCGTACGGGCGCGGGCGCGCCATCCCCCGTGGCGCAGCGACCTGCCGCGAAGCCGCGCGGTCTCGGACAGGGCGACGGCATCGCGCTCCAGCGTCGGGAGCATGCGGGCCGCGATCGACGCGGTCAGCGCGGAGCGGGGCAACAGCCGGCTCGCCAGCGCGAGCAGCCGGTCCGGATCGATGTGGGCCAGGACGGCGCCGATGATCACGGTGACGGCGAACGCGCGCAGGCCGAGCGCGGCCCCGGCCAGGACCTCCTCCAGCGTGACCTGCAGGTCGAAGATCGGGATGTCGGGGAGCGCGAACAGGATCAGGTCGCCGTTGGCCTGGACGAACGGGTTCAACATCATCACGCCGATGCCGATCATCGTGCCGACGACCAGGTAGATGCGCCGTCGATGAGCCGCGGTCAGGTGCAGGACGGCGGCGGTGGCCGCGATCGACGCGAGTACGAGCGGATGGTCGGTCGCGAACGCGATCGCGCACAGGGCGGCCCCGAAGATGAGGAGCGGCAGGGGTGCGTGCCTCACGGCGTGGCCTGCCCGCCCGCCGCGATCGGGTCCCCGTCCGCGTCGAAGACCACGGCGAACCGCCCGCGCAGCACCGCGGGATCACGCGCGATCCGCAGCGCCGCGGCGTCGGCCGTCGCAGCGTCCAGGCCGGCGACCGCCAGTAACACGCCCCCGGCCTCGGGCGATTCGCCGCTCAGCACCGTCGCGGCGATCGCACGGCCGTCGGGGACATCGCTCCAGGTCGACCCGTTGGGGGCGATGGCCCGGATGCGCTCGCCCTCGATCCGCACGGTCAGCCCGGCGGCGACGGGGTCGGACATCGCGCGTCGCCATGACGGATCCGTCGCGCGGATGGCGGCGTCGGCGCCGACCCGCACCCGCCACGGCGAGGCGCCGGCGCCCAGCGTGGCGCCCGCACGTCGCAGCACCGCGTCCAGGGGCGGATCGGCGGCAACCATGGCCGGCCGCTTCGGGTACCCGTGCACGAACGGCTCGGGCCACAGCCCCACCACGGTCCAGGTGTCGACGAGCCCGCCCCAGGGGTGGTAGTCCCACCAGACCGCGTCGCCGGTGCGCAATGGTTGCTGATCGGCGCCGCGGCTCGCGCTGACGCCGTTGACGTAGAAGAACCAGTCGCGCCGTCCGGCGCGGTCGGAGGCCACGTCGTCGATCGCGTTGACGAACCCGCCGCCGTACGCGGTCTCGACGCGGTGGGTCGCGCGCAACGCGTCCAGCACCGAGCCGCCGTCCGGGGCGGGCGCGTCACCGAGCGTCCGCCGCCCGAACCCCTCGGTCACGAGTTGGTGCGCGCCGCCGCCGGTCGCCTGGGAGACCCGCTCGCACCCGGCGCAGGCGCCCGCGAGGGCTGCCACGAGCAGGAGGGTGATCCATCGTCGGTGTCGCACCACGGCCTCTTCCACGGAGGTTGATTGCGGTGCTCGGGACGGAGGCAGGTCTCCTGGCTTCCGATCGACACGCCGTCGCGCCTTCCCGGGATGTCCTCCCAGTGGCCGGCTTCTCGCCCAGCGACGACGCTCACGGTGACAGTGGCGGGACCGCGCCGGACTCGCACCGGCTTCCCTCGAGCACCCGTAGGTGACCACCGCCCGAAGCCCAGGCACGATATCACCCGGCGTCGCGGTTGCGGCGCTAGAGCGCGGGGTCCTCGCGGGGTGGCTTTGCCAGGCGCTCGGCCTGGAACTGGCGGCGGCCCTCCAAGCTGACCGGGTGGACCGCCTCGCCGCGGATCATCGCGATGAAGGCCTTACCGAGCTCGGGATGAAACTGCGTCCCGAGCCCCAGCTCGATGTTCCGAAGCGCCTCGTCGGTGCTGAGCGCCTTGCGGTAGGGGCGGTCCGTGGTCATCGCGTCGAAGGCGTCGGCCAGCGAGATCAGCGAGGCCTCGATGGGCAGGTCCTCCCCCGGCAGGCTGTAGTAGCCGCGTCCGTCGGGCCGCTCGTGGTGGTAGCGGATACCCGGCAGCAGGTGCCGCGTGAGGCTCAGATGGGTCAAGAGCTCGGCCGCCACCTCGGGATGGCTGCGCATGAGCTGCCACTCGCGCTCGTCGAGCGGTCCGTCCTTGTGCAGGACGGAGTTGTCGACGACGACCTTGCCGAGGTCGTGCAGGCGCCCGGCCCACCGGGTCGACATCACCTGCTTGGTGGGCAGCTGGATGCGTTGCGCCAGCCGCGACGCCATGACGCTGACGCGCTCCGAGTGCGCCGCGGTGTAGGGATCGCGTGCGTCGACCGCCGCGGCGAGCGCCTGAAGCGTGCGGCGGGTCTCGCTCTTGAGCGCCCGGTGGTGCTTGATCGACAGGAACACGGCGGTCAAGATCAGGACGGTGAACGCGAGCACCTCCGGGGCGCTGCTGATCAGCACGGCCAGCACCACCGCGAGGCAGGCCTCCATCAGGTAGGTCAAGAGCTCCGGGGGCCGCAGCCAGCTGACCGGCTCCCACCGCACGCCGGCCACGGCGGTCGAGATCGACTCCACCGCGGTGATCATGATCGGCACGTAGGCAACCAGCATCGCGATGACGGCGGGATACATCGACCAGTCGAACATGCGCTCGTCACCGTTCGGCAGCACCGCGTGGTAGGCCGCCCCACCCGCCAGCGTCGCGGTGAACGCCACGCCGGTGTTGAACGCGACGCGGATCGGCGAGCGGCGGCGAATCGACTCGCCCAGGGCCGTCGATCCCCCCGCCACGAGCGCCGCCCACCCTGGTGGCAGCAGGATGGCAGCCGCCAGGTGGAAGCTGGACGCCAGGCTGAAGGGGTGCTCGGCCTCGTCGCTGTTGCCGGGGATCGTGGCGAGTTCCATCGCGGCACCGGACAGCAGCAGCCCGAGCCACAGTCCGGCCTCCGGCGTGTCGGTCGACTGTGCGAGGAGCACCGAGATCGCGACGGCCGCGGCGGCGATCGTGAACGCGATCGCAAGCACGATCCGCGCGGTGCGGTTCACGGTGTCTCGGTTCCCTCGACGATCGCTCGCGCGCTGTGCGGCGCCATCCCGCTCCTTCACCCGTTGGGCCCAGCGCCAACCCAGGCCGCGATTTGTCTACTTTAGCGCGTGGTTCTCCGCCCGCGAAAGCACCACGCGCACGCCGCGTTGCGTTTCGACCGGGCCCGAAACGGGAATACCTAACGACAGTAGTCAATGCGGATGAGCAAAGGAGATGCAAACAGCATGGGCTTCATTGTCAGTCTTCTCGCGATCGCGATCGGCGCGATCCTCAATTGGGCAGTCACGGCCAAGGCCAGTGGCGTCGACATCAACACCGTCGGTTTGATCATCCTGGTGATCGGGATCGCCGGTCTCGTTTTCTCGCTCGTCGACTACCTCGGCTGGTGGTCGTGGCGCTCCCGTCGGACGACCCCGGTCGTCAGGGACCAGCCGACCGCCGTCGTGCGCGAGCGCGTCGAGCGGGTCGACGACCGAATCTGAGCTGAATCGGACCGACTCCGCCGCGATGAACGTCGCGGCGGAGTCGTTGTTTCCTTCGTGTCCGAGAGCGTTTACTCCGGGCGGGAGTCGGTTCCCAGGACGGACGGCGGGACCCGCTGTGATGGTTGGCCTGCCGCGGCGGCGGTTCACCGCCTCCGTCGACACCGGCTGGGGCCGTCTCACCCACCTCACCCGCCGCGTCGTGACCCTGCTCGTCATCGTTCCGCCACAACCGCCGATCACACCCGAAAACGCCGGTGACGCGAGGGGATCGAGGATGCTCCGGTCCCGTGGCACGAACGACGTCTCGGACAACCCAATAGCGGCGGTAGGACTCGAACCTACGACACGCGGATTATGATTCCGCTGCTCTAACCAGCTGAGCTACGCCGCCTTGTGCGCCGGAGCGCAAAGCCCAGTAACGGACTCGAACCGTTGACCCCCTCCTTACCATGGAGGTGCTCTACCAACTGAGCTAACTGGGCGTCTCACCGACCTGGTCGGTAGTGGGGGGAGGAGGGTTCGAACCTCCGTAGGCTGAGCCGACGATTTTACAGACCGTTCCCTTTGACCACTCGGGCATCCCCCCGGGCCGATGCAGGGTAGCCGACTGTCACGCTCCCCTCAACCCGCACCGCGCGCCGGCCGCGCCCGCGCCCGTCTCGGTTATGGTCAGCACCGTGAGCGTCGACAGCGCACTGCTCGGTGGGCGGTACCGGTTGGAGGAACTC
>JBKKDD010000065.1:0-4022 GCA_046708705.1 Miltoncostaeaceae bacterium
CAGCACCACCGAGCACAGCACCGCGGTGCCGGGCTCGGAGCGCCACTCGCGCCCGCGCCGCCCGCGGCCGCTCGCCTGGAAGTCCGTGCCGATCACCAGCCCCTCGGCCGCGCCCGCGCGCGCCGCAGCCACCGCGTCGTCGTTGGTCGAGGCCGTCGACGCGCTCCACCGCACTGGCCCGGCGATCGGCCCGGTCAGCGACTGCTCCACCAGCCGCGCCACCACCGGGTCGGCTCCGGCGCCCAGGCGGTAGCCGGCGTGGACGCCGTCGATGGCAAGCCCCTGTCGCCGCAAGGTCTCGACGTGGCGGTGGACCGCCGCCCGTGAGCAGCCCAGCCGCTCGGCGAGTGCCTGACCCGACACGCCCTCGTCGGCCGCCTCGACGAGCGCTTCCAGCACCTGGGCACGGCGTTCGTCGGCAATGATCGTCATGCGGGCTCCTCGATCGTCACGGTCTGAGTACACATACCGTGACGCAGTTCGGTAGGGTCGCGACACCATGACATTTCACGAGAACGAGAGGTTGGGGATGGACAGGTGGTCGAGGCTTCGAACGGGGTTGGGGGGCCGCACATGAGCGGGCCGCGGATCGCGCGGATCGCAGTGTTCGCGGCGCTTGTCGCGGTGTTGGGGTTGACGCCCGCGATCAGCGTGCCGGGGATCTCGGTGCCGATCACCGCCCAGTCGCTCGGCGTGATGGTCGCCGGGTTGATGCTGGTGCCGCTCGAGGCGTTCCTGTCGCTCGCGCTCTTCGTCGGACTGGTCGCCGCGGGGCTGCCGCTGCTGTCGGGTGGTCGTGGCGGGCTCGGCATCTTCAGCGGGCCGAGCGCCGGGTACGTGTTGGGCTATCCCGTCGCGGCGGCGGCGGTCGCGATCCTGATCGCCGTCATGCGCCGCCTGGGCGCCGACCGCACGCGCCCGCTCCAGGTCGGGGCGCACTTCGCCGCCGCGGCGCTCGGCGGCATCGTCGTCCTGTACTGCATCGGCATCCCCGTGGGCGCGTGGGTCGCGGACATCCCGATCGGAACGTTTTTCCGCGGCTCGATGAGCTTCGTGCCGGGCGACCTGGTCAAGGCCGTCGCGGCGACGGTCGTGGCGACGTCGGCGTTCCGCGCCGCGCCGTTCCTGCGCCCGCGCCTCGCCCGCGCGTAGCTCGTGCTGGTCGGGACGAGGGCGCTCGCGGACGACGCGACCCGGCGCGACCGGGTCGCCGTCCGCGGCGGCGGCAGCTCGATCACGTTTGCGGATCTGCGGCGCGACGCGACGCGGATCGCCCGGGCCGGTGCGACGTGGTCGGCGCACGACGACGGGCGATCCCCGTATGTCGGGGTCCTGTCCGACTGGACGCCGGACTTCATCACGTGCTTCCTGGGCCTGAGCTCGGCCGGGTGGGCGGTGGGGGTGCTGGACCCGTCCTGGTCTCTCGGCGAGCTGGTGGGCGCCGTCGGGCAACTGGCCCCGACCGCTCTGGTCATCGCGGACCAGTGCCGCGCGGCGGCGGCGACGCTCTGCGCGAATGGCTGGAATGTCGCCGGGCACGTCGATCCGGGATGGACTGTTCTGACCGACTGTCCGGCCTCGGTCCGGCGCGCGCCAGCCGAGGCGGTCGCCGATGCCCCGTTCTACGTGGGGTTTACGTCGGGCAGCTCGGGACGGCCCAAGGCGTTCGTGCGCTCGCACCGCTCGTGGTGGGAGAGCTTCGCGCGCTTCGACGGGCTGTGTCCGCTCGATCCGGAGGGCACGGTCCTGATCCCGGGACCCCTGTCGAGCTCGCACTTCCTCTTCGGCGCGTTGCACGGCCTGCACGCGGGGGCGACGGTCGAGCTGGGCGGCGCGACACGGACCACGTCGGGGCGGCTGTCGGCGCTGTACGTCGTGCCCACGATGTTGGCGCAGCTCACCAACGGCGCCTCCGGCCCGTCTGGTGACGATCCCGATTTCATCTTCTGCGCCGGCGCGCGCCTGGATGCCGCCGTGCGCGAACACACACACGTGCGGTTCCCGGCGAGCCGCCTGGTCGAGTACTACGGCGCCTCCGAGCTGTCGTTCGTCGCGATCGACGCCGACGGCGACCGGACGCCGCCGGGATCGGTGGGGCGCGTGTTCCCCGGGGTCGAGGTCACCATCCGCGACGAGCGGGACCAGGTGCTGCCGCCCGGCCGGCCCGGTGTCATCTTCGCCCGCGGCCCGCTGACGTTCATGGGCTACCGTGGGCAGGCGCCGGACTCCGGGGCGCGGGCGATCGACGGCGGGTGGCTGACCGTGGGCGACCGCGGCTTGCTCGACGCGGACGGGTTTTTGTTCGTCGCCGGGCGCGGCTCGAGCCTGATCATCACCGGTGGCGCCAACGTGCAGCCCGAGGAGGTCGAGGAGGTCGTGGCGACCTGCGCCGGGGTCGTCGCCTGCGTCGTCGTGGGGCTGCCGGACTCGACGTGGGGCGAGGTGGTGTGCGCGACGGTGGTCACGGCGCCGGGCGCGGACGTGCGCCGCGGCGATCTACGCCGGCACGTCGCCGCGGCGTTGGCGCCGTACAAGCGGCCACGCCGGTACGTGGCGCTCGAGGTGCCGGTGCCGGTGGGGCGGACGGGCAAGGTGGATCGTCCGCGCGTACGGGAGCTGGTGTTGGAGGGCCGGTCGGTGCGCGAGCTGCGATGACACGTGTTCCTGCGCATGGGTGACACTGCGCTGATCCTGGCGGGGCTGCGCACGCCGATCGCGCGGCTGGACGGCGAGCTGGCGGCGCTGGACGCCCAGGCCCTCGCCGCCGTGGTGGTACGCGCGCTCGTCGCCGAGGTGGGGATCGCGCCGGGCGACGTCGCGGACGTGATCTTGGCGAGCGCTGCCGGGCCCGGCGGCAACCTGGCCCGGCGCGTCGCGCTGGACGCCGGCCTTGGGGTCGGCGTGCCTGGGCTCACCATCGACCGCCAGTGCGGAGGCGGCCTGGACGCGATCGTGCTGGCCTGCCGGCTGGTCCAGGCCGGGGCGGGTGACCTCTACGTCGCGGGCGGCGTCGAGAGCGCCACCACCTCGCCGGTGCGCAGCGAGGCCGCGGCGGACGCGGGCGCGAGTGGGCGCCGGTTCTTCCCGCGGCGCTTGTTCGCGGGCGGCGGCCACGAGGACCCGGGCATGGCCGAGTCCGCCGAGACGATCGCGACCGAGTGGGGCATCGACCGGGCGCGTCAGGATGCGTACGCGGCGCGCAGCCATCAGCGGGCCGTCGCGGCGCGGGCGGCGGGGGTGTTCGCTGCCGAGATCGTCACATGCGCGGTTCCGTCGGCCGACGGTTCCGCCCTCGTCGATCGCGATTCGTGTCCGCGCGACACGCTGACGGTGGAGCGGCTGGCGCGGTTCCCGTCGATCGTCGCCGCGGGCGGCACGGTGACCGCGGGCAACGCCAGCCAGATCGCCGACGGTGCGGCGGCGGTCGTGGTGGCGTCGCGGCGAATGGCCGAGCGGCTCAGAAGAACCGGCCTGCGGCATGTCGACAGCGCCACCACCGGGGTCGACCCGCGCCTGTGCGGTATCGGCGCCGTCGCGGCGGCGCGCCGGCTCGCGGCGCGCACCCCCGAGCTGCGCGTCGCCGACCTGGACGCCGTTGCGATGACCGAGGCGTTCGCGGGCCAGACGCTCGCCACGATCGACGAGCTGGGCCTGGACCAGGAGCGCGTCAACCCGCACGGCGGCGCCATCGGCCTGGGGCATCCGTGGGGGGCCTCCGGCGCGATCCAGGTCGTGCGGCTGCTCGGCGACCGGGTGGCGAGCGGCCTGGCGCTCGCGGCGATCGCCGGCGGCATGGGCACCGCGGCGTGGTTCGCGGCGTGATCGCGTTTGACGACGTCCACGTGACGGCCGCCGACGGGACGGTGCTGTTGCACGACGTCACGGCCTCGCTGGCCGAGCGGCGGATCGGTGTCATCGGTTCCAACGGCTCGGGCAAGACGACGCTCGCCCGCACGATCAACGGGCTGACGCTGCCGACGCGCGGCACCGTGGTCGTTGACGGCATCGACACGGCGCAGGAC
>JBKKDD010000066.1:0-6464 GCA_046708705.1 Miltoncostaeaceae bacterium
TGCGCCCATTCCAGGTCGTAGACCGACCGCACGCCCTGCAGGTACATCGCGATACGCTCCAGGCCGTAGGTCAGCTCGGCGGAGATCGGCCTCAGGTCGACGCCGCCGGCCTGCTGGAAGTACGTGAACTGGGTGATCTCCATCCCGTCCATCCAGACCTCCCAGCCGAGGCCCCAGGCGCCCAGCGTCGGGCCCTCCCAATCGTCCTCGACGAACCGGATGTCGTGCTCGGCGGGGACGATCCCGAGCGCGGTCAGCGACCCCAGATAGAGGTCCTGCACGTCCTCGGGCGAGGGCTTCAGCAGCACCTGATACTGGAAGTAGTGCTGCAGGCGGAACGGGTTGTCGCCGTAGCGCCCGTCGGTCGGCCGGATCGAGGGCTCGACGTACGCGCAGCGCCACGGGTCCTCACCGAGGCTTCGCAGGAGCGTCGCCGGGTTAAACGTGCCCGCCCCGACCTCCGTGTGGTACGGGCTCATCAGCACGCACCCACGCGATGCCCAGTAGCCGTTCAGATTCCCGATGACGTCCTGAAAGCTCGGACCCGCCAAACACCCTCCCCGTCGTGTGCGCGGCCGCAAGTCTACCCACCACGCAGGGAGGGCAGGAGGCATGCCGGACGGCGAGACCGGCCCTGCGAGGACGGCTACGCCCCGGTGATGGGGCGCTCCACCGCGTCGTCGGTCAGGAGCACTGTGTCCATCTCCGCGACGACCCCGAACGCCCAATCCGCCGATACCGTCACGGATGGCGGTGATCAGACGCCACGCCGGCTCGCGAAGCGAGCGCTCCCTCCCGACGGCGGAGACGAGCACATTGGTATCGAGGATCACTCGCCCTACTCGCCGGCGATCTCAGACTCATTCGGAGATATCGCTTCCGACGTGAAGGTCCGGCCGCCGCGAGGCGACGACCGGACCGTCAGCCGGTACGGCGCTACATTGCGGGCGAGCCCGTGTGCCGGCGCCAGCGGACGGTGGCGACGGAGCCGGTTCCGAGCAGCACCAGGGCGGCGGCGGCCGCGAAGCCCAGGCCGGCGTCGGTCCAGTCGAAGCCACCTTGCTCATCCGCGATCACGATCGGCCGCGGCGCCACCGGCGCCGTCCTGACGACACCTGCGCCCGAGGTGAACGTGCCCGTCAAGCCGATCGACGGCGGCGGGAGCGCCCCGTCCAGCCGGGCGAGCGGAGGGGCGGGTCGGCCCGCGATGCCACCGGCGATCGACGCCGCGGGGGTGGATGCGCGATCCGGCTCGTGCGGGATCGCGGCCTGTGCGAGACCGGGCGCGAGGGTGGCGACTGCGAGACCGATGGCGATGTTCTTGCGTGTGGTGTTCATCTCTCCTCCTCATGGTTGGGACCAGCGCCGTGACCCTCCCAACCCGGTCCAAGCAATCCCCAAACAGGCGCCAAATGCCCGCCAAACGGCCATTTGATCCTGCAAACGAAGTTAATGAGCCGGTAGGTTTCGACCGGCCGATGGACGCGGCCGTCGTGATCCCGCCGAACGCGGACTTGGAAATCGACCGCGATCAACCGATCCCTGACGAACCGCGCGCCGCCTGAATCGGCTGGCGAACGCGAAGAGGCGCCACTCGCGCCCTCGTAAGTGGATCCTCTGATGCGGGCGGCGCACCCGACCGCAGATCCGCGGGAGCGACTACAGGGGGGCCGCCGAGCGTAGGACCACGCCCAGATGCTCCTGAAGCACAAGGCTCACGATGCGCTCGACCCCGGCGGCGGCGCGAGGCGGGCAGGCGATGGCGGCGTCGGCCAGGGGCCGGCCGACCAGCTCGGCGAACGCGGCGAGCACCGGGGCGTCCACAGGCTCGCCGAGCGATGCGCACTCGGCGCACAGCGCGCCTCCGGTGCGCGCCGAGAACGCGATGAACGGCCCCGCCGAGCCGCAGCTCGTGCACGTCGCAAGGCGCGGCAGCAGGCCCGCGACGACCAGGAGCTTGGCGTGGATGCCCAGGACGACCGGCTCGTGGCGCGGCGGAGTATCGCGGGGCGGGACGTGGGCGAGCAGCGCCAGCCCCCGGGTCAGTAGGTTGTATGCGCCCTCATTGGCCTCCTCCTCGCCCAGGACGCGCATGGCGGCCTCAAGCACAGAGCCGGTCGCGCGCAGCCGGTAGCCCTCCACCCACAGGCCGGCGTGCGCTTCGACGACCTGGGCCTGGCGCACCGTGGACATGTCCCCCCTGCCCTCGTGAAGGCCCAGGAACACGCGGACCCCCGGCTGCAGCCGACCGCCCATCTTGGACTTCGCCCGCCGCGTGCCCTTGGCGATCGCCGACACACGGCCGCGCTCGCGGGTGTAGAGGGTCAGGACGCTGTCGGCCTCGCCGTAACGGATGACGCGCAACACGATGGCTTCGGTCTCGTACACCCCAGGAGTGTGGCAGGCTCTCTCAGGCGCCCGTGGGCCATCCGGCGGTGACCGGGCTACAATCGGTGTCCATGCCGGAGATCACCATGTACACGAGCGACCGCTGCCCCTACTGCGTACGTGCCAAGCGACTGCTCGACCATAAGGGCGTCCAGTACGAGCAGATTCACATCGCGCTGGACGACTTCGAGGCCCGCAGGCGGATCGCCGAGCTGACCGGTCAGATGACGGTCCCGCAGATCCTCATCGACGGCACCCCCGTCGGCGGCTGGGACGAGATCTCCGCCCTGGACCGCGCCGGCGAACTGGACCCCCTGCTCGCCGCCTGACCGTCCCTGGCTCCCTCAGGCGTGTGCGGCCTGCTGGAGCGCCTCGCCCGGCTCGACCGGGTACCAGCACGCGGCCATCTGGCCGTCCCCCATTGGCTCCAAGGCGGGGGTCTCGGTGCGACACCGCTCCGGCACCTCGGTGTCGCTCCCCGAGATCATGCGCGCCTTGGGGCAGCGCGGATGGAACGGGCACCCTGGCGGCGGGTCGACCGGGCTCGGGACGTCGCCTTGCAGGACGATGCGCTCGACCTCGCCCTGGCTCTCGTGACCCTTCGGCACCGCCGAGAGCAACGCCGCCGTGTACGGGTGGCGCGGGGTAGCGTACAGGCGGTCGGAATCCGCGAGCTCCACGATTCGACCCAGGTACATCACCGCGACGCGATCCGACACGTGGCGCACGACGCTGAGATCGTGCGAGATGAACAGGTACGTCAGGCCGAACTCGTCCTGCAGGTCCCCCAGCAGGTTCACGATCTGCGCCTGGATCGAGACGTCGAGCGCCGAGACCGGCTCGTCGCAGATGATGAGCTTCGGCCGAAGCGCGAGGGCGCGCGCGACGCCGATGCGCTGGCGCTGGCCGCCCGAGAACTCGTGCGGATAGCGGTTGTAGTGCTCGGGGTTCAAGCCGACGCGCCCCATGAGCTCCTGCACCATCGCCTTGCGGTCGCCCTCGATGTCGTGGATGCGAAACGGCGCGCCCACGATCTGACCGACCGTCTGGCGCGGGTTGAGCGAGGCGTAGGGATCCTGGAACACCATCTGGACCTCGCGGCGGATCGGACGCATCTGCGCCGAGGGCAGATGGCTGATGTCCACGCCGTTGAACTCGATGGTCCCGGCCGTCGGCTCCAAAAGGCGCGCGAGCAGGCGCGCGGTCGTCGACTTGCCGCACCCCGATTCGCCCACCAGGCCCAGCGTCTCCCCCGTCGCCACGTCGAAGCTTACGTCCTCGACCGCGTGCACCGCGCCGATCTGCTTTTGGAAGACGACGCCGCGCTTGATCGGGAAATGCTTGACGAGCCCCTTAACATGCACGAGCGGCGCATCGTTCGAAGCTCCTCCGTTCGGATCGCTCATGCCGGGGTCTCCAGCCGAAGCGCCTGTCGGGCAGCCCACGCGTCCGCCTTCTCCTGCGGCGACAGGTGGCAGGCTTCGCGATGCCCCGAGCCGCGATCCTCGAACGCGGGGCGTTCGCTGTCGCATGGGGCGAACCGATGCGGGCAGCGCGGGTGGAAGGGGCACCCCGGCGGCGGGTGGATCAGCGAGGGCGGCGTGCCCTCGATCGGCACCAGTCGCTCGTTGGTCGCGGAGATGCGGGGAATCGACTCCAGCAGCCCCCATGTGTAGGGGTGCAGGGGGTTCAGGAACACCTCGTCGCGACCTCCGAGCTCGAACGCCCGGCCCGCATACATGACCATCACGCGCTGGCAGACGTCGGCGATCACGCCGAGGCTGTGGCTGATCAGCACGACCCCGATGTTGAGCTCGCGCTTGAGATCGTCCATGAGCTCGAGGATCTGGGCCTGCACGGTCACGTCGAGCGCCGTCGTCGGCTCGTCGGCGATCAGGAGATCCGGCTTGAGCACGAGGCTCATCGCGATCATCACGCGCTGGCGCATTCCGCCGGAGAGCTCGTGCGGGTAGGAGCGGGCGCGCTCGGCGGGGGACGGGATGCCGACGAGCCGTAGGATCTCCACGGCTTCCGACCACGCTTCGTCCTTGGAGACCTCGCGGTGCGCCCGGATCGCCTCGGTGATCTGGGCACCGACGCGGTACAGGGGATGCAGGGACGTCATCGGGTCCTGGAAGACCATGCCGACGCCGTCCCCGCGGACCTGGCGAAGCTCGCGCTCGCTCATGGCGAGCAGGTCGCGCCCGTTGAACAGGACCTCGCCCTCGATCTCGGTATAGGCGCGGTTGAGCAAGCCCATGATCGCCATGAACGTCACGCTCTTGCCCGAGCCCGACTCGCCGACCACGCCCAGCGACTCGCCGCGCTCGACGGTGAACGACAGCCCGTCGACCGCGCGGGCGATGCCGTCCCCGGTCGAGAAGCGCACGGAGAGGTCCCGGACCTCGAGCAGCAGCTCGCTCACGTGTAGCGCACCCGTGGGTCCAGGAATGCGTAGACGATGTCGACGACCAGACCCATGAGCGTGACGAACACGGCGGTGATGACCGTGACCGCCATCGCGATCGGCAGGTCGTTCTGGAAGACGGCATCCAGGACGTACGCGCCGACGCCGGGGATGTTGAACACGCTCTCGGTGACGACCGCGCTGCTGATCAGCACCGCGAAGTCGATGCCCGCGAGCGTCACGACCGGGGCGATGCTGGAGCGCAGCATGTGGCGGGTGACGACCCGGCGCTCATCCAGGCCCTTGGCCCGGGCCGTGCGGATGTAGTCCTCGCTCATCACCTCGAGCATGCTGCCGCGCACGATCCGCGCGTACACGGCGGCGAAGAGCATCGCGAGCACGATCCACGGCATGATCAGCTTGCTGAACCACTCGCCGGGGTTGTCGCTGAAGCTCGTGTAGCCGGTCCCCGAGGTGAGGCCGAGCTTGAACCAGAACACGTAGAGGAACACCAGACCCAGGAAGAAGACTGGGGTCGAGATCCCGAGCAGGGCGAAGCCCATCGCCGCCCGGTCGACCCAGGTTCGTCGTTTGAGCGCAGAGATGACCCCGATCGAGACGCCCACGATCAGCCAGAGGATGAGCGCCCCGATCGCGAGCTGCAGGGTCACGATCATGCGGCTGAACAGCTCGTCGTGGATTCCGTCCCGTGTGTTGAACGACTTGCCGAAGCCCGGCCAGCCGTACTCGTCGCCGACGACGAGGTTCTTGACGAACGTGCCGTACTGCACCGGAAGCGACGAGTCGAGGTTGAGGCTCGCCCTGACCTCGGCCTTCAGCTCCTCTGTCGGCTGCTTTCCGGCGAACGCAATCGAAGGATCGGTGGACGGCAGGACGTAGAAGATCAGGAACGCGAACAACGTCGTGAGGACGACGACCAGCATCGACCACAACAGACGGCGCACGATATAGCGACCCATTCTCTTCTACGTCCTGCTTGCCGTTCTCCGTTTCCCTGTCCCGGCTACTTCTGCAGCGCGGGGTCGACCGCGAGGTGGGCGAACGCCATCTCACCCGGGTTCTGGTCGAACTCGTACTGCGTGACGGCCGGACCCACGACGTCGATGTTGTTGGCGGAGAGGTACGGCACCCAGGGGACGATCTCCTCCATCAACTTCTTGTCCAAGGCGATCCAGCACTCCCGGCGTTCGTCACCGAGGAGTGGCCTGCACTTCTCGATGTCGGCGTCGACGCTCGGCACGGTGGCACCGTCGGCGACCGGGACCTTCAGGTCCGTGGCCTGCTTTGGGGTGAGCCCGATCAGGGAGTAGTTGGTGTTGCCGGTCGGGATGATCGTCGCGCTCTGGAAGAGCACCGCAAACGTCTCGACGTCGGCGTAGTCCTTGCCCCACCCGGCGTTGGATGCGACGGGGACGTTGCGCGCAACGGTCTGGATCGTGGTGTAGGCGTTGCCGGTCGGGAGCTCACGCGTGTTGAGCTCGATGCCGATCTTCTTGAACGACTCGGCGATGACCGGGTTGTACTTGGACCACGGCTCGCTGTTGCGCGAGACGTGGAAAACGTTCTTGCACGCCGCGGCGTCGCAGATCCCGTCCTTGTCGGTGTCGTACTTGGACGCCTTCATGGCCTCCTTGGCCTTGGCCTCGTC
>JBKKDD010000067.1:0-7826 GCA_046708705.1 Miltoncostaeaceae bacterium
TCCTTCCTTCAGCCGTACAGCACCGCCGGCTCGCAGCACTGGTCGGAGTACTTCCCGGTCACGCAGCTCGCGTCGAGCGAGGAGCTGAACCTGCTGCTGACCGTCCGGGCCATCCGCTGGCAGGCGCGGCTGGCCGGGCCGAGCGGTGTGCCGTCCCTCGACACGGTCGCGATCGACCATCCGCCGGTGCAGTTCCACACGACGGGATCGGCGACGACCCTGAACGTCGAGCCGGCGGTCACGCTGAACCTCTCGGCATGGGCGAGCCTGGCGGTCACCACTTCGACGCTGTCGCCGAACGGCGGCGGCACGGTCGGCGGGACGGTCTCGGTGCTGAGCGCCGACACCGGCGCGGTGCTGGTCGCGCCGATCGCACTGGCCATGGCCGGGACCACGACGCAGTCGCTCGCCGCGGTCAACGCCGCCCAGAACCGGCGCCTGAAGCTGGTGTTCGCCCTCACGTCCGACGGGACAGCGACGCCCAAAGTGGAGTCGGCGACCGTCACCTACACCGCGGCGCCCATCACCGAGCCGCTCGCGCTCGTCTTCGCCACACCGACCACGGGCAACGCGCCGCTGGCCGTCACGTTCGACGCCACGGCGTCGCGTGTGCCGCAGGGGCGGACCATCGCGTCCTACAACTGGGACTTCGACGGCAACGGCGTCCTCGACCAGGTGACCACGACGCCGACCGCGAGCACGACCTATCTGGGCGGGACCTGGCCCGCCAAGCTCACGATCACCGACAGCACCGGCGTCGTGTCGGCGGTCGCGACGACGACGATCACGGCGCTCGACCCGACCGCCCCGCTCGGCGTCGCCATCAGCGGCCCCACGTCGCTCGCCAAGCCGTTCCAGGTGCTGAAGCCGATGGCGCTCGTCTGGACGGGCACCGACGCCGAGAGCGGTGTCAAGACCTACGCGCTCACGTATCGGGAGGCGCTGATCGGCGGGGTCTTCGGTGCCCCGGTCAGCATCGCGCTCGCGTCACCGACCGCGACCGGCGTGACGTTCGTGCCGAAGCCGGGTGCCACCTACTGCTTCACGGTGGTGGCCACCAACGGCGTCGGGCTCACCACGACCAGCGCGGTGCGCTGCACGGCCCTGCCGATGCACGCCGTGACGCTGACCGCCAAGGGCACGTGGGCCAAGAAGACCAAGGCCGGTCACTTCCTGAGCCGCTACCGCGCCGCGAACGTCAAGGGCGCGACCCTGCTTCGCAGCGGCGTCACCGTCAAGCGCCTCGCGATCATCGCCACCCGCGGCAAGGGGATGGGCACGGTAAGCGTGTGGATCGGGACGACCAAGCTCAAGACGATCAAGCTGGCCGCGGCCACCACGCGCAGGCGTCAGGTGATCGCCGTGGCGAACTTCACCAAGGTCCGCAAGGGCACGATCAAGATCGTCGTCGAGAGCACCGGCAAGCCGGTCGTCATCGAGGGGCTTGCCGTCTCGAAGATGTGAGCGGTCACGCGTAGACGGGTTGCGGCCTCCGGGCGATGCCCATGGCCGCGAACCCGGCGAGCACGGCCAGCAGGCCCGCGGCGGTGAACGCGACCAGGTAGTCGCCAAAGGCGTCGCGGAACGTGCCCGCCATCCACGCTGCCACAGCGCCGCCCAGCATGTGCGCGCAGAACACCCAGCCGAACACCACAGGTGCGCGCTCGCGGCCGAACGCCTGGTTGGTCAGCGCGATGGTGGGAGGGACCGTCGCGACCCAGTCGAGGCCGTAGACGATGGCGAACGCCACGAGCGGCAGGCTCGATCCTTGCAGCAGGAACGGGAGCGCGGCCAGCGAGGTGCCGCGCAGGCAGTAGTAGAGGAACAGCAGCTTGCGCGGGTCGACGCGGTCGGTCAGAAGCCCCGAGGCCGTTGCGCCGACGATGTCGAACACGCCGATGACCGCCAGCAGGCCCGCGGCGGTCACCTGCGAGATCCCGTGGTCGTGCGCGGCCGGGATGAAGTGCGCCTGCACCGCGCCGTTCGTCGTCCAGCCGCAGATGAAAAACGTCCCGGCCAGCAGCCAGAAGTCCCTGGTCCCGCCGACCTGGCCCAGGACGCGAAATGGCGTCGCGAGGATGCTGCCGGTGGGCGCATGCGTCGGGGCCGGCTCGTGGTCGTCGGGGGCGCCGTACGGCGCGATGCCGATGTCGCCCGGGCGCTCGCGCATCAGCAGGAGTACCAGCGGCACGATCGCCCCGGCCGTCACCGCCACGATCGCGACCGCCCACCGCCATCCCTGGGTGTCGGTGATCCACGCGAGGAGCGGCAGGAACACCAGGTTGCCAGTCGCAAAGCTTGCGGTCAAAAGGCCGGTCACGAGGCCGCGGCGGCGCACGAACCAGCGGGTCGCGACAATCGCCGCCAGCGGGATCGCGATCGCGCCGGTGGCGGTGCCGATCACGAGCCCCCAGATCAGGTCGAGCTGCCACAGCGCCGTCATCGCGATGGTCAGGGCCGCGCCCCCGCCGACCGCGAGGAGCGAGAACACCATGAGCCTGCGGACGCCCATCCGCTCCATGAACGCCGCGGCGAACGGCGCGGCCAGCCCGTAGAGCACCAGGTTGATCGCGATCGCGAGCGAGACGTCGCCGCGGCTCCAGCCGAACTCCTCCTCGAACGGCACCACGAACACGCCGATCGTCGAGCGGAACCCCGCCGCGGCCAGAAGCACCAGGAACGTGACGGCCGCGACCACCCACGCGTAATGGAGGCGTCGAGGGATCACCCGCCCAGGCTACCGGCTCCCGGTGCCACCACTGTCGGACCGTGACGCCGGATGCGGGCCGGGCAGGTAACGTCCTCGTCGTGAGCGCCCGCCGGACACGAACGCCGTCGCAGGCGCCCGCGCTTCCGCACCACGAGCTGCCGGCGGGGCAGGTGGTCATCGAGATCAAGGCCGACCCGGCGCGCGCGGGCGGGCGTCTGGTGCTGCAGGACGGGGTGGAATCGAGCTACGTGGACGTGCTCGATCCGACGCACCTCGAGTTCGAGTACCTGCGCCACCTGGCGCGCGTCGTGGACGTGATGCACCCCAAGCGCCGTCCCATGGCGATGGTCCAGATCGGCGGGGGCCCGTGCGCGCTGGCCCGGTACCTGGACGCGACGCGCCGTGATCTGCGGGCGCTGGTGATCGAGCGCGACGCCGAGGTCATCGCCATCGCGCGCGAGTGGCTCGCTCTGCGCACCTCGGCCCGCCTGGAGGTGCGCATCGACGAGGGGCGCCACGCGCTGGGCGCGGTGCCCGCGAGCTCGGTCGACGTGCTGGTCGTGGACGCGTTCGCCGGGGTGGTCGTGCCGCACCATCTGACGACCCTGGAGTTCGTCGACCAGGCCCGCCGCGTCCTCGCGCCCGACGGCATCCATCTGATCAACCTGATCGACCTGCCGCCGCTGGGGTTCGCGACGGGGGTGGTGGCGACGTTTCGCGAGCGCTACGCCTCGGTGGCGCTCCTGGCCGACACCGCGACGCTCGACAGGCAGACGTCGGGAAACCTCGTGATCGTCGGCACCGATCGCGACCTGCCGACCGAGCAGCTCGCCCGGCTCGCGGGCCTGGACCGCAATCCGTGGCAGGTGGTGTGGGGCCGGCGCCTTGACCGCCTGGTCGATGGCGCGGCGCCCCTTCGCGACGACGTGGCGCCGCAGCACACCCTGGCCATGCTGGGTCCCCTGTGGGGCCGCTCCCGCGAGGCCCACGCCCGGGCGGCGGTCGAACCGTGATCGTCGGGGTCGGGGTCGACGTCATCGAGATCGAGCGCATCGTCCAGGCGCTCGAGCGCCGTCCGCGTTTCGCTGAGCGGTGCTTCACCGAGGCCGAGGCCGACTACTGCCTGTCGCGCGCGTTCCCCGCCCAGCACTTCGCGGCCCGTTTCGCTGCCAAGGAGGCCGTCGGCAAGGCCCTGGGCCGCGGCATGACCCGCTGGCGCGAGGTCGAGGTCGTCCGCGGCCGCGGCGCCCCGACCGTTGCGCTCCACGGCCACTACGCCGAGTGGGCCGCCCGCCGCGACGTCGACCGCATCCACCTGTCACTCACCCACAGCAAGGGCATGGCCGTGGCCGTGGCCGTCGCCGAGACCGACCCGATCGGACCGCCCCGCTGATCGACCTGCGTCAGCCGACACCGCGTCGCGCGATGCAGTCATCCGCGGTTTCGTCGGGGCTGCCTGGACGTATGTTTACTCGAAGTCGTCTGTCATCGCCGAGGGCCAAGCGCGCTTGGACGAGCGGTCGGAGCAGGACCTCGCGATCCTGAGGAACGAGGGTCACACCGACTCCGAGGCGATTCGCGTCGCGTTGCGGGAGGCGGCGGAGCTCCGGCGCCGGAGGAGCACGTTGCGTCTGGAGGCCGAGGCCGCCGAGGCTGATCCGGACGATGTCGCGGACGCGCGCCGGTCCGTGAGGAGATGGATGCGATTGCCATCCCCTGGGATGAGGCCGGGTGTAGCCCGTGGTTCGTGGCGAGATCTTCCGGCTGCGCGCCCCGCGTGGCACGCGGGGCTCCGAGCAGCGGGGCGCGCTCGGTACGGCGTCATCGTGCCGGCCGACGAGCTTCTCGCGCTCTCGAGGATCCTCGTCTTGCCCGCCTCGACGACGACGCCCCCTCGCTCGTTCAGGCCGACGATCGACCTGAACGGCACATCGACGCGAGCCCTGGTCGAGCAGACGACCGCGGTGAGCCACGACCGGCGTGGGGGCTCGCGCCTGAATGGGTCCCGGCTTTTTGGTTCCACTGCTATAAGTGAACGCATGCTCATACATTCACGCTTTTGGGCCTCTCAATGAGTCACGGATCTTGTGGCCAGTCGCTGCTTGGAACGGTCGACGCAGTTATGGCCCGTCAGGTGGCCGAGGCGATGCAGGCGTTGGCGACGCCCAGCCGGGTGCGCATCCTCGCCCGGCTCCGCGAGGCTCCCTGTTCGGTTGGGGCGCTCGCCGTGGCGGTCGGGATGGAGCAGTCGGCCGTCTCGCATCAGCTGCGTCTTCTGCGACACCTCGGGCTGGTGAGCGGTGAGCGCGACGGGCGGCGGATGATTTACGCGCTGCATGATCCGCACGTGGGCGTGTTGCTGGAGGAGGCCGTCTCGCACGTCGAGCACGTCAGGCTCACAGCCGCCGCTCAGGCAAGCTCGACGCGGAGGGCGTCGTAAGCGAGCACCACGTCCACGTCGAGGGATCCGAGAGCGGCGCGCGGCACGATCGCGCGCTCGCCCACCGGCGTCGAGGCGACCACGATCATCACGATCACCCGGGGCATGGGCACTCGCACGGTCTGGTCGACCCGTCGATCATCCGGTCGCGGGCGGGTGTCAAGGCCGTCGCGATCTCCCTCGGCGTGCTCCTCGCGGCAGCGGTCGTCCAAACCTTCATCTTCGTCGCGTCCGGCAGCGTCGGGTTGCTCGCCGACCTGATCCACAACTTCGGCGACGCACTCCCCGCCGTCCCGCTCGGGATCGCCTTCTTCATCCGTTCGGTCCGGGCTGAGCGGCTCGCAGGCGTCGCGGTCGTCGCCACGATTCTCGTCAGCGCGCTCGTGGCGCTCTACGAGACGATCCAGCGGTTGATCCACCCGCAGCAGGTGAGCCATCTTTGGGTGCTCGCCGCCGCGGGCGTCATCGGCTTCCTGGCGAACGAGATTGCCGCGCGGGTGCGCCTGCGCGCCGGCAGGCGCCTCGCAAGTCCCGCGCTTGTGGCAGACGGCAACCATGCTCGCGTCGATGGGTTCGTCTCGCTCGGGGTCGTCGCGAGCGCCGTCCTCGTCGGTCTCGGCCTCCCGCGAGCGGACCCGGTCATCGGCCTTCTCATCACGCTTGTCATCCTCAAGATCACCTGGGAGTCCTGGCGCACGATCCGCTGCACCGACCCGACCCAGCCGCCCACCCACCGCCACCATGCCCCCACCCAACAGTGACCGCGGCTTCGCGACCGTAGGTTGCCCCGTCGCGGAGGTGAAGCGCGCTTCACCTCCCGGCGCCTGTGCCCGATGTGAACAGCGTGCGACAGAGGGGGATGGCCGGGCGTGCGTGGGGGGCTCTAGGATGGGCGGGTGCCGATTGCGACGACCACGAACCCGCCGCCGGTTCCCGGGTGTACGCCGCTGTTTGATTCTGCGGCGCTTCGGCTCGCGGATCGGCGGGCGAGTGAGCGACATCGGATTCCGTCGATCCTGTTGATGGAGCGAGCGAGCCTGGCGGCGGCGGAGGCGATCGTCACGCGGTTCGGCGACGACCCCCGGGCGCTTGTGGTCTGCGGGTCGGGCAACAACGGCGGGGACGGATATGCGGTTGCGCGGCATCTCGCGGACGCCGGGTGGGATGTCGCGATCGCGTCGCCGCGGGGTGGCTCGCCTATGACCCCCGACGCGATGACGATGGCGACGATCGCGCGGTCGCTCGGGCTGCGCTCGCGGACGTTCACCCCGGCGCTCCTGGAGCCCGGGCGGCTGGTGGTTGACGCGCTGCTTGGGATCGGCGGGCGCGGCGGTCCGCGTGGGCCGATCGGTTCGGCGATCGAGGCGATCGAGCGCTCCGGCGCCCGTGTCGTCGCGCTCGACGTGCCGTCGGGGGTGGACGCCGACACCGGCGAGGTCGCGGGAGTCGCGACCCACGCGGCGTTGACCGTCACGTTCCACGGCGATAAGCCGGGCCTGCACATCGAGCCGGGCCGCGCGCGGTGCGGCGAGGTCGTCGTCGGCGACATCGGCGTGCCCGTGGCCGCAACGTCGACGCCGGCGGCGTGGCTTGCGGGATCCGCCGCGGGCCTGGTGACGCCCAAGGCGAGTCACTCGGACAAGTACGCGGCGGGCGCGGTGCTCGTCGTCGCCGGCTCGCCGGGGATGACCGGGGCGGGCGTGCTGTGCGCACGCGCCACGCTGCGGGCCGGCGCGGGCCTGACCGTGGCGGCCGTGCCTCAGACGGTGCAGCCGATGTTCGCGGCCGCGACGCTCGAGGTGATCAGCACCATGGTCCCGGACGAGTCGGGCCACCTGACCAGCGTCTCGCTCGACGCGGTCGTGGAGGCGTCGAAGCGCGTCGGGGCGATCGCCATCGGTCCCGGGCTGGGACGCAACCCCGCGACCACCGCGTTCGTGCGGGCCGTGCTCGAGGCCGTGTCGCTTCCGGCGGTCATCGACGCGGACGGTCTCTGGCACCTGGAGCGCAGACCCTCGTGGCTCGCCGGGCGCAGCGCGCCGACGGTGATGACGCCGCATGCGGGCGAGGCCGGACGCTTGCTCGGGATCCCGCGCACCCAGGTCGAGGCCGCGCGCCTGACCTCGGCACGGCGTCTGGCCGAGACCTCCCGCGCGGTCGTCGTGCTGAAGGGCCCGGGCACGATCACCGCCGACACCGACGGCACGTTCGTGGTCGACGCGATCGGCACCTCGGCGCTTTCGAGCGCGGGCAGCGGCGACGTCCTGACCGGGGTCGTCGCCACGATGCTGGCCAAGGGCATCCCGGCAGTGGTGGCGGCGGCGACGGCCGTGGCCATCCACTCGCGTGCCGGGCGCCTCGCCGACCGCGGCGACGGCACCGTCGCGGGCGACATCGTGGAGCACCTGCCCGAGGCGCTCTCCCCGCGATGACGATGGAGCGCAGCGAAGCGTGCATCGACCTGGACGCGATCCGGCACAACGTCGGCGTGCTGGCCGCCGCGGCCGGACGGGCCGAGCTCGTTGCGGTCGTCAAGGCGAACGCGTACGGACACGGTACCGTGCCAGTGGCGCGGGCGGCGCTGCAGGCGGGGGCGCCGCGGCTCGGCGTCGCCGCGGTCGCCGAGGCCGAGGAGCTGCGTGCCGCGGGCATCGACGCGCCGCTCCTCATGTGGGG
>JBKKDD010000068.1:0-3638 GCA_046708705.1 Miltoncostaeaceae bacterium
CGGCTGGGGCGGCCGATGGACCCGGGGCCTGGGTCGCTGCGGGTGCACCCCCACCACGCAGGGATTCGGCGAGCTCGCGTGTCTCGCGGGAGGGGACGACGCCGAGCTCCGCCGCCAGCGTCGCCCGCAGCCGGCGGTAGACGGCCAGAGCCTGCGCCCGCTCGCCGGCGAGCGCCAGGCGGCGCATGAGCGCCCGGTGGCTCGCCTCGCGCAGGCGATCGTGATCGAGGGCGGCGCGGGTCAGGCGGACCGCCTCGGGGATGTCGCCGGCCTGCTCCCGGACGGCGGCCAGACGCTCCAGCACGTCGATCAGCCGCTCGCGGTGGGTGTCCTGCGCGTCGAGGGCCCACTCGTCGGCCAGGTCGGCGAGGAGCGGAGCATCCGACAGCGCGATCGCTTGGGCCAGTGACTCGGGATCGCCGGCGGCGACGAGCTGGTCGAAACGCTCGGCGTCCACCTCCCGGGGCAGCCCCGGGGCGATCCCCACGCTCGTGCGGTCGGTGCTCAGGTGGGCAGTGCCGCCGGCCTGCTCGAGCGCCGCACGAATCGTCCAGAGCGCGCTTCGCAGCGAGGCGCGGGCACTGGTCTCCAGGACGTCCGGCCAGAACCGCCCCGCCAGTCGCGTCCGGGGGTGCATCCCCGGGTGGAGCAGCAGGTAGGCGAGCAGCGACCGCGGTCGCACGCCCGCGATCGGCGGGACGGAGGTGTCGTCCACCCACACCGCGAGATCGCCGAACAGTCGGGCGCGAATCATCTGATCGTGATCATGACCTGTCGCAGACCGGTGGGCAACGGCCATCCGAACAGAGAGCGTGCCGGACACGTGGTACCGGAAATGGGGGGCCTCGCAAAGCTCCGTGCCGGCGATCGGTGGTCCGACTACCGCCAGCCGGGCTCCACGGTGAGCCGCCCTGATGCCTCCTCGATCTCGATGGAATTGCCCGGGTGGTGACCCGCGACTGACGTGAGGGCGGGTCGACGCAGGCGGCAACGCGTCGGACGCGGCGTTGACGGGTGGCTTGACGGTAGCTTGACGGTGGCGCGCCACGATGTCCTCGACACGCTCACCCAACCACAAAGGAGCCACGATGAGCGACCACGTCACCGCCCTCCTCGGAGCGATCGACGGCAAGGATCCCGATGGCATGCGCGCCGCCTACACGGCCGATGCCCGGCTCGTCACGATGACGCCCAACACCTTCAACGTCGACGTCGGCGCCGAGGCGATCGGCGTCCGGCTCGCCGAATGGTACGCGAGCTGGGAGGAGGACCCCGCATTCGCGTTCCTCGGCCGCGTCGAGGACGGCGAGCGGGTCGTCGTCGAGTTCGAGCGGACCAGCACCTACGACGGCGCGAGCTGGGTCGTCCGCCAGGCACACGTCATGGACGTCGGTCCGGACGGCATCCGGGAGCACCGCATCTACTGCTGCGGGCCCCGTCAGGGGAGCCCGGACCTCGCCGCGACCTTCGCGGCCGCGCGATGAGCGCCGGGCCGCTGGACGGGATCCGGGTCGTCGATCTGACCCACCATCTCGGCGGGCCGCTGGCGACGATGGCCCTGGCGCAGCTGGGGGCGCAGGTCGTAAAGGTCGAGCCGCCCGAGGGTGATCAGTGGCGCCATGTGGACGACGTGCGGGGCCAGAGCCGCGTGTTCCACGCCGTCAACCGCGACAAGCTCGGCATCGTCCTGGACCTCGCCACCGAAGAGGGGCGCGCGTCGCTGCACGCGCTGATCGACCGTGCCGACGTGCTGGTCCACAGCCTGGCGCCCGGTGTCGCCGAGCGCCTCGGCGCCGGGGCGCAGGAGGTGTGCGCGCGCAACCCGCGGATCGTGTACTGCGCGCTGTCGGCGTTCGGGCCCCGCGGCGGTCGCGGCACCGACGTGGCGCTCCAGGCCGAGTCCGGGCTCGCCGCCGCGAACGGCGGCAGGGTCCTGCCGGTCCCCGTCCACGACACCGTGGCGCCGTGGATCATGGTCTCGGGCATCCTCGCCGCGCTGTACGAGCGGGATCGAAGCGGCGCCGGGCAGGTCGTCGAGACCTCGCTCCTCGAGGCCTCCGCGGCGCTCGCGGCGCACCGGCTGATCCGCGACGATTCCGGGGAGTCGCTCTTCAACCGGTTCGTCGGGGCGCTCTACCGCACCTACCCCACGGCCGACGGGGCGATCGCGATCGCCTGCTACGCCCCGCGGCTGCACGCACGCCTGCTCGACGCGCTCGGGCTGGGTGCGCTGCTGGACGATCCGCGGTTCGCCGACATGGCCGACCGCGCGGCCAACAGCGACGCGCTTGCGGCCCTCATGGCCGAGCGGCTTTCCGGTGAGACCACCGCGCATTGGCGGTCGTTGCTCACCTCCGCCGGCCTGCCGCACGGGGTGGTCAGCGAGCGGCCGTTCGCGCTGCTCGACCATCCGATCGCACAGGAGCTGGGGCTCGTCGTCCGGATCGACGATCCGACGCTCGGGACCGAGGTCGTCACCGGGCCGCCCCTTCGGTTCTCGCGGACCCCTGCTCGGACTGCCACGCCCGCCCCTCGCCTCGGCGAGCACACGGTGAAGGTGCTCGCGGAGATCGCGGCGGAGCGGGAGGCCGTGCGCGTCGAGCGCTGATCTTGCGGACATGACACGGCCGATAGGCGTCTGGACGTTTGGCGCTCGCTCGCGCCAATTTCGCCGAACGTAGAATGGCGGGCGTGGTCCGCGTCTTCCCACGGGACGAGCATTTCATGCGCCTGGCGCTCGACCACGCGGTGACCGCGGGCGAGCAGGGCGACGTGCCCGTCGGCGCGGTCGTCGTGCGCGACGGCGAGGTCGTCGGCGCCGCCGGCAACGATCGGGAACTGCGCGGCGACCCGACCGCGCACGCCGAGTGCCTGGCCTTGCGCGAGGCGGCGCTGACGCTGCGCGGCTGGCGGCTGCTCGGCACGGTCCTGTACTGCACGCTCGAGCCCTGTCCCATGTGCGCCGGCGCGATCCAGCAGGCGCGCGTCGCGCGGGTCGTGTTCGGCGCTCCGGACATGAAGGTCGGGGCCGCAGGGTCCGTCGTCGACTTGCTGCGAAACCCGCGCCTGATCCATCGTGTCGAGGTCACCGGTGGGGTGCTCGCGCGCGAATCGCTGTCGGTGATGCAGCGGTTCTTCGACGAGCGCCGCTGAGGGTCCCCTACGATGGCGCGATGCATCGCGCCATCCCAGCCCTCGTCGATCTCGCGTTGATCGTCGTGTTCGCCGCCATTGGGCGGCGTAGCCACGACGAGGGGACTGCGCTGACCGGCACGCTCACGGTCGCCGCGCCGTTCCTGATCGCCTATGTCGTCGCGGCGGCCGCCTGGCGGCTGGATCGTGCGCCGCTGGCCATCCGGCGCGGCGCGCTGGTCGCCGTGTCGGCGGTCGCGATCGGCCTGCTGATGCGCGGAACGCTGTTCGACCGCGGCCTCGCTCCCGCGTTCGTCGTGGTCGCGTTCGTGACGATCACGGCGCTACTCACCGGCTGGCGCCTGATCGCCACGCGGATCGCCCCCCCGGGCGCCCGCGACGGGGACGCCCGGCGCCGACGCGGGCTGACGAACGGAGAGAGGGGGATTTGAACCCCCGAGGCGAGAGAACCCGCCTACGCGATTTCCAGTCGCGCTCCTTAGACC
>JBKKDD010000069.1:0-6160 GCA_046708705.1 Miltoncostaeaceae bacterium
GATTCACGGCGACGCCGGTGATCAGCCGGGCGTGGGCCGAGCTGGCGCCCGCGCTGGCCACCGACCCCGAGCTGGCAGCGTGCTTCACGCCTGCGCCGCGCGCGGGGGACACGGTGACCACCCCGGCGCTTGCCCGCACACTGCGCCTGATCTCCGACCGTGGCAGCGACGGCCTCTACTCCGGGCCCGTGGCCGAGGCGATCTGCGCGGCCACGTGGCTCGAGCCCGAGGACCTCGCGTCGCACACCGCGGAATGGGTCACGCCGATCCGCATCGCCTACCACGGTGTCGAGGTGGTGGAGCTGCCGCCCAACGGCTGGGGCGCGGCGGCGCTGCAGGCGCTCGGTATCGCGGCAGGGTTCGATCTGGCCGCCACGTCGGTCGCAGACCGGGTCCACCTGCAGGCCGAGGCGATCAAACTCGCGATGAGCGACGCCTATGGCCACATCGCCGACGCCCCACTTCCCGCCGGGTACCTGGATCCCGGCTACCTGGCACTGCGCCGCGCGCTGGTCGATCCGGTCCGGGCAGGCGATCCGGCGCCTGGCACGCCGTTCGTTGGGGGCACGGTCTCCCTGTGCGTCGTCGACGAGGACCGCATGGCGTGCTCGTTCATCCAGAGCCTCTACGGTGGGTTCGGCGCACGGGTGGGAGCGCCGGGGACCGGCATCGCCCTGCACAACCGCGGAGCGGGGTTCACGCTCCAGCCCGGCCACCCCAACCGGCTCGCCCCCGGTAATCGCCCGTTCCACACGATCATCCCCGGGATGCTGCTGCGCGACGGCGGGCTGCTCGGTCCATTCGGCGTCATGGGCGCGCACATGCAGGCGCAGGGGCACGCCCAGGTCGTCTCGGCGATGGTCGACCGCGCCCACGATCCGCAGCAGGCGCTCGACGCGCCGCGGTTTCGGTGCGACCCGAGCGCGTCGGGCTGGGCGCTCGCGCTCGAGCCCGGCCTGTGGGATGTGGCGGACGACCTGGCGCGGCGCGGGCACCGCGTGGTCCGTGACCCGGCGCCGGGCGGGTTCGGCGGCGGGCAGATCATCCAGGTCCGGGGCGACCGGCTCGTCGGCGGCTCCGAGCCGCGCAAGGACGGCATCGCCGCCGGGCACTGAATATCACTCATGATGCGCGATGCGCCGCCCCCGGGGTAGGGGGTACCGTAGGCGAACAGTGCGGATGGACCCGAGCTGCCATGGACGGGACCGCCGGGTGCTGATCGCCCCATGATGAGGGCGCGGCGCCCGGTACCCAAGGCTCGCGACGTCCGGTCGCATCGGCAGGCTGCACGGGTGGACCAACTCGGACTCAGCCCGTTCGTCGAGGGCCAACTCGTTCAATGGTGGGATGCCCGGGGCCGCCGCACGGGACGGTTCGCAGGCGTCGTCGTGCGTGGCCCGCACCGCGGGGCCGCCCAGGTCGCGGTCGGCGGTGCCATCGTCGCCGAACCGCCTTGTGCGCGTACGCCTGGAGGCCCTGAGCCCGGTGGGCAGTCCCAGCCGTGGCGGCTCCGGGGCCTGACAGGACGGGTCCGACCTGGCGGCCCGTCAGGAGGGAAGATCGAAGATCGTGCCCAGCACCTGACGGATCTGCATCAGCGCGACGGACCCGACATTGCCACGCACGTTGCCGGTCCGGCGAGTCGACACGGCTCGTACCTGCTGCGCCTGCGCGGCCGATCGTCGACGGAGGCCATTATCCCGATCGGGCTCGATCTCGACCTCCGAGGCGAAGCCCCGGATCGTGGATGAAAGCGGCACCACCTGAACGACACTGGGCTTTCCGTTCAAGAGCCGTCGAGCGGTCACCACGACCGCTGGATGGCGAAATCCGGCCTCGCGTCCGGTTGGGACGCCGAGATCTACCTCGACGACGTCACCCGAGGTCGCCCTCCTCCGGGTCGTGGAGCTTGACGCAGGTCGAGCCGAGGAAGCCGTCGAGTAGGCTCTTCGACGTCATCTCCAAAGGGGCCCGATCCGCATGCCGACGCTTCCACCTCCCGCAGACCCGAGCACCAAGTACACCGCGACCTTCGACACCAGCGCGGGCGAGTTCGTCTGTGAGCTCTTCGCCGCGGACTCGCCGCAGACGGTGGGGAACTTCGTCGGGCTCGCGGAGTCCGGGTTCTATGACGGGGTGGTCTTCCACCGGGTCATCAAGGACTTCATGATCCAGGGCGGCTGCCCGGACGGCGTCGGTACCGGCGGTCCCGGCTACACGTTCGCGGACGAGTTCAACGATCACAAGATCGTCAACGGCTCGCTCGCGATGGCGAACGCCGGGCCCGGGACCAACGGCAGCCAGTTCTTCATCGTGACCGCCGCCTCGACGCCCTGGCTCGACGGCGCGCACACCAACTTCGGGAAGGTCATCAAAGGCCAGGCCGTCGTCGACAAGATCGGCACGACCGAGACCGATGGACGCGACCGCCCGCGCACCGCCATCACGATCAACACGATCCGAATCGAGCAGTCGCCGGCGTAAGCCTCAGTCTCCGGGCGGCCAGTCCAGGCGGGTCTCGGTCAGCGCGCTCGGCCAGTCGGCGTAGGCCTCGGCGGGACTGTCGGTCGGGTGGGCGACCGATGCGCCGTATCTCGCGGCACGGGCGTTGACCGGATAATGAATGGCGAGATCGGGACGTCGCGCGCCGATCATCAGGATCGCGCACGGCCCCGCGCCTGCGCCCACCAGAATGTGGTCGGTTCCGGCAGGGCAGTGGAAGAAGTCCCACGCGCGCAGGCGTCGCTCCTCGTCCTCGACGATCAGCAGGCATTCTCCGCTCAGGACCAGGAAGTCCTCCTGCGCATCCTCCCGGTGATATCTGCCGTTCGGCTCGCCGGGCTGCAGGACGTGGATGTTGACGCCGAACTGCGGGAACCGCGCCTCGGCCGACTCGAACCTCACGTACGTCCCCGCCACCTCATGGCGCAGGGCCGGCGCGTCGGCCACGTTGACGACAAACCATTCGCTCATGAGCCGAACGTTACGTGACGAGCCCTCGGCGGCGGCGTTGGTGCAGGCGGACGGGCTCCGCGGCGCCGTCGGCGCCTGTGACCATCGTGAAGGTGGACGTGCAGACCGCGCGCTTGGTTTTGGCCGTGGGGTCTTCCGCGGTCGCCTCCAGGGCGACCGTCAGCGACGTGCGCCCGACCGCGGCCAGCGTGGCCTTGACGCTGCAGACCTCGCCGGCCTTGACCGGGCCGGTCCACACGACATCCGTGGCGGCCTTGAAGAACACGGTCTGGTCGGGCGCGACCGCCCGCGCGGCGACGACCCACGCGGCCATGTCCATCCAGGACATCATCCACCCGCCGTGCATCACGCCGAGGGTGTTGGTGTGGTTGGGCATCACGAGCGTGGACAGCGTGTAGGTGATTCGCGGGACGGGGGTCACCGCGGCAGGCTTGTCTTTGGGCGTGCTCATGTCGTAAGCCTACTCAGCGGCATCGCCGCGGCCATCACGCCTCGAGGCGCACCACCATGATGGAACGATTTCGCAACGGTGGTTCGACCGTACAGGCGGCGGCGCTTGGGCGGGAACACGCCGCCCAGGTCCCTGAGCCCCGGTGCCATCCCGGTCGGTCACTAGGCTCCGACCGTTCCAGCACCGATCAGGAGACCTCGTGAGCAGCGACGCCCCGTCGGCACCCGACGCCACCGAGCACGATCCCGACCCCACGAACGTGCGGGGCAGGCGCATCGGCGCCGTGTTCATCGACGCCGCGGTGCTCGCGATCCCATCGATCCTGATCCTGGCATGGGCCCTCGAGAAGCGCACCGACGTGACCTCGTGCGATCAGATCCAGGCGAGCCTCAAGACCTGTCTTCTCCTGGGTGACGACGTGTACGCGGCCACCGACGACCGGGTGATCGGGTGGCAGCTCCTGAGCGCCCTGCTGGCGGTGACCTACTACGTCATCCTGCAGGGGTTCACCGGCTGGACGGTCGGCAAGCGGCTGGTCGGCATCCGCGTGGTCGACGCCGACGGAACGATCTGTGGGATCCCCCGGGGGTTCATCCGCTACCTGCCGCTGTTCATCCCGGCGCTCATTCCTGGGGTGGGGCCGATCCTGGGCTTTCTGGTCGGGATCACGGAGTTCGTCCTGATCCTGGCCCACCGCCGTCATCAGCGCATGGGCGACCTGTTCGCCAGGACGTTCGTCGTGCGTCAGAGCGCCGTCGGCCGGCCGGTGCCCGCGGGCTGATTCGAGGCGCGCGCGCGCCCGACCGCGACGATGGTCGGCATCGCAGGGCCCCGCACCACGCGCCGAACGCCGGGCACCCTCAGGAGCCGCGCGGCTGCTCCCCGGTCAAGGGCGATCGTCGCGTCGATCAGCTCACCTGTGGCGTCCCGCGCTGACAGGCCAGCGGCACGCATCATCCCCAGCAGCGCGCGGCGGGTCAGCAACCGGCAGTCATAGCGCGTGCCGCGACCCGTGGCCGCGACGTAGCGGTCCGCGAGCCGCCCCGGCAGCCACGAGAGCAGCGGCAGCCGGTAGTGGTTCTCGACCAGGCGCCAGCGGTAGGGCACCGCGACGTACACGACGCCCCCAGGCGCCAGCACGCGTGAGACCTCGTCTAAGTGGCGCTGCTGAGCCGCCGCGTCGCCGACGTGCTCGATCACGTGGTTGGACAGGACGACCTCGAACGTCTCGTCCGCGAAGGGCAGCCCGTCGTCGCGGAGCCGGCGGAACTCGTATCCCTCCCGGTCGACGCGCACGTCCTCCACGTCGACGCTGACGACGCGACCGCCAGATCCGACCCGCTGCGCGAGCTCCCGGGCGATGGTTCCGCTGCCCGTGCCGATGTCGAGCAGGCGCGTGCCCGCAAGCGGCCGCTCGCGCTCGAGCGTCCAGATGATCTTGGCCGCCTTGGCCGTGCGTGAGGCTGAGTCCAGGACGGCGTGGGTGCGACGATCGCGGTCGCGTCCCAGCCCGGCGACGCCCTGGAGCACCAGGTCGACGTACCGCTTCCACGACAGCTCCGCCCGTGTGGCGCGGATCGCCGGTGTCCAGTCACGGGGGTCGGCGAGCACGCGGTCGATGGCGGCGGCCAGCGCCGGTGGATCGACTGGCGGCGCGAGCGCGCCGGTGACCCCGTCGGTGACGAGCTCGGCCAGGCCGCCCGCCCGGGTCGCCACGACCGGCCGGTCGAACGCGAACGCCAGGGTCGCCACCGCCGACTGGGTCGCGGTGCGGTAGGGCAGCACGACAGCGGCCGCGGCGCCGAACATCACAGGGATCTCGTCGTTGGACACGTAGCGCAGGTCCAGCGTCACCCGATCCGCGCCCCTCGCCGCCGCCATCTGACGATAGGCCTCCTCGCCCTCCCAGCACTCGCCCGCGACCAGCAGCGTGGCGTCAGCCGTGACGTGGGCCATCGCGGCGATGGCGTCGGCCACCCCTTTGTAGGGGCGCACGTAGCCGAAGCACAGAAGGAGCTTGCGGTCCGTCGCGCCCACGCGTGCACGCAGCGCGTCGATCGCCGCCTGCGAGGCCGGCGCCATCGCGTCGGCCACGTTGCCGAACACCGGCAGGAACGCCTGCACGACGGGCACCCCGGGCGCGGTCGCCGCGGCCTCCGCGCGCAGGGCCGCGGCATGGACGACCAGCGCGTCGGCGCCGCCCAGGGCCGCGCGCGTCAGCCGGCGCCAGGCGGCGTTGGTCTCGTGCGGCTCGACGTTGTGGCAGATCACGACCACCGGAATGCCCGCTCGGCGCAACATGCGGCGCATCGTGATCAGCACCGGCGCGTGCATGGGATGCCACCACTGCATCAGCGCCACGTCGGCGTCGAACGCGCGGATGCGCCGCGCCGCGCGCAGCCACGAGCGTGGATCGAGCAGGTCAAGCACCGGCTCGCCCGCCGCCGTGATCGGTGTCTCGGAGATTGTGTCGGTGGCGGTACCCGGGTAGAGGCGGGCGGGAAAGCGCCGTCGCCAGCCGACGACCAGCGTCGGGCCGCGCTCCGCCAGCGCGTCGGCGAGGCCCTCCGTGAAGTGCACGATGCCGCCGGGCGCCGGGTGGGTCGGTCCCACCAGGGCGATGCGTGGCGCGTGCGGCGGGGTGTCCATCGGCCGCAACCCTATGGGACTGTCACGACCGCGGAACGCCGCGCTGAGCGGACGATTCGTACCCGGCCGGGTCGCGCGCGGCGGCGC
>JBKKDD010000070.1:0-4154 GCA_046708705.1 Miltoncostaeaceae bacterium
CGACAGCACCGGCGAGGAGACCGATCGTGCCGCCCCCGAGCACGAGGACGCGATCGCCGGGTCGGAGGCGGGCATGTTGCACGCCACGCACCGCGACCGCCATCGGCTCGGCCAGCATCGCGACCGAGGCAGACAGGGTGTCGGACAACGCCGTGAGGTTGCGGGTCGGCACGTCGACCCAGTCGGCCGGGCCACCGTCTCGGCCCAACCCGATCAGGTCGCCGCCGCGGCGGCACAGGTTCCATTGCTCGACCGCGCAGAACTCGCACGTGCCACACACGACGATCGGGGATGCGGCATAACGCACGTCGGCGAGGCCCGCCGGACCGTCCATCACCACACCGACGAATTCGTGACCTGGCACCGTGCTCGTCACCGGATGTTGATGACCGTGCCAGAACTTCAAGTCGGTGCCGCAGATGCCGCACGCCTCCACCCGCAGTCGAACCAGACCGGGGGCGAGCGGCCCAGGGTCGACTTCGTCGATCCGCAGTCGGTCGCTCGTCCACACCGCACGTCTCATGACACCTCTCCTTCGAACCCTTCGCCCGTCTCGACGTGGGCCCGGATCCGTCCCAGTTCGTCTGTCCACCCCTACCTCGTCGCATAGGCCACCATTCGTTGGTAACCCTCCTGCCACTCAGCTCGGTCGGCGGTAGCGCCGGCCAAGCGAGGGATCGTCGCCGCGTCGATGTAGCCATGGGAGCCGTCACTCGTCAGCTCGATTCCCCAGCCGGCGAGCACCGCGCGCACTTCGGCTGAGGCCGGCGACGTGCAGACGAGCCGGAGCAATGTGAAGTTGTCGGCCTCGCCGAGGGACGGAGCGCCGTTCGGGTCGATGCAGATCTCCATCAGCTCAATTCGTCCGCTCTGGCCATGATGTCCGTGATGTGCGGCCGGAGGTCCGGGTAGCCGTCTTGACGTTCAGCGTCCCCTCCTCGGCGACGACGGCACGCACGTCAGACGCCGAGCAACGGCGGGGGGGCTTCGCCGCGCTCACTTGCGTAGGTCTGGCGCGACTTGTCGATCGCCGCGATCGTCCGCTTGACGAAGGTGTGGTCGGTACCGACGATCCAGTCGTACGACGCTTGTGGCGCTGCGAGCTGGTCCTGGAAGTGCGGCATGACGTATTGGGCGAACAGCTCGTAGGAGCGGAGCGTTTCTTTCCATTCGGCGAGGTCACCTCCGAAGATGAGGTATGCCCCGAACCCGCCGGATTGGTCGATCAGTCGCTGGATCTGCGCGATCGCCATGTCGGGCGTGCCGATCACCCCGGCGCCCGTCGCGTTCATCTCCTTGACCCGACCTTCGTAGTCCGGGGCCTCCACGGGGTTCGTGGGCACGACCTGGGCAAGGTAGTCCATGACACGCTCGAGTCCGTAACGGCAGTTCTCCATCGCCTGTTCCTCGCTGGTGTTGAGCGACGCCTTTGATGGCGACGCGCGCGCTGGTTGACGACAGGGACGGTGAGGACGGTCGCGCGGTGATGCCGTGATTGCGGTGTCGTTGGTGACGCGACAGCGTGAGTGGGTTCGGTTCGCGCAAGGACCCCCTCGCTGATCTCTGGTCGAGCACGAGGGGGTCCTTTGGATGGTGCCCGGAGGCATCGTGCTCATCGTAAGAAACGACGCGGTCCGCGTCGAGACCGACTTGGTCGCTGGGCTGATTGGGTGCCCGGCGTGTGATGGCGTGCTCGGGCCGTGGGGGTTTGCGCGGTCGCGTTGGCTGCGGTCCACTGAGGTGCCCGTCGAGTTGCGTCCGCGGCGGGCTCGGTGCCGGTCGTGCAAGAAGACGCATGTGCTGCTTGACGACATCGCGCTGGTCCGACGCGCCGATGTGGTGGCGGTGGTCGGCATGGCGATGTTGGCCGCGGCGCAGGGGGCAGGGTTCCGGCGGGCCGCTGAGTTGGTTGGTCGGCCGGCAACCACGGTACGCGGCTGGTTGCGGCGGGCGCGGGCGGCGGTAGTGCGTATCCGGGAGCATTTCGTCCGTTGGGCGCACGCCCTCGATGCTTCGTTGCCGGCGATCGAACCGGCCGGCTCGGAGTTGGCTGATGCGGTCACCGCGGTCGGGGTCGCCGCCCGGGCTGCGAGCGTCGCGTTTGGTCCGCGACCGGCGTGGTCGTGGGCTTCGGTGTTGAGCGGCGGGCGCCTGTTGGCCAACACGAGCTCACCCTGGCCGGCGCCGTGAGCGTCGGCGACCCTCCGTCCGGCGATCCCAACGGGGGTTCGCCGGAGGAGGAATGAGAACTGATGGGTGACCGAGCGACCGAGGTGGCGTTGTTCCGTTACGCGCTGGTCCGCGAAGCGGCCGATGCCGGCGTGTCCAAGGCCGAGCGGGGCCGGCTGGTGCGAGCCCTCGCCGCCCGAGAGCATGCCGGTCCCGATGGGACGTCGATGCGGGTCAGCCGCCCGACGTTGGATCGTTGGATCCGTGCACTACGCGCCGGCGGGTTCGCAGCGCTGAAGCCCCCGCACCGGCGTGTCGAGCCGCGCACCCCGGCCGGGTTGTTGGCCCTCGCCGAGGGGTTGCGCCGGGAGGACCCGGCGCGCACCGCCGCCCACATCGCAGAGATGATCCAAGTGAGCCACGAATGGTCGCCGCACCCGCGCACGTTGCAGCGCCACTTCGCCCGGATCGGCTTGACCCGTCAACGGCTTTCCGAACGCGAGGTCGTCTTCGGTCGTTTCGAGGCCGCGGAACGCAACGAGCTGTGGGTTGGTGACGCGTTGCACGGCCCGAAAGTGGCGGGACGCAAGGCGATCCTGTTCGCGTTCTTGGACGACCACGCACGCCTGGCGACCGGGTATCGGTGGGTGCACAGCGAAGACACGGTGCGCGCCGAAGCGGCGCTGCGTTCGGGGCTGGAGTCGCGTGGTGTGCCCGCCGCCGTCTACCTCGACAACGGCAGCCCGTTCGTGTCTTCGCAGCTGTTGCGGGCCTGCGCGGTGTTGCACATCCGGATGATCCACTCCCGGCCCGGGCGGCCCGAAGGGAGAGGCAAGATCGAGCGGTTCTTCCGCACCGTGCGCGACCAGTTCCTCGTCGAGGTCGCCCACAGCGAGGTCAACGACCTCGACCGGCTCAACGCGTTGTTCGCCGCGTGGGTCGAAACGATCTACCACCACCGTGTCCACACCGAGACCGGCCACACCCCGCTCGAGCGGTTCAACGCCGCCGGTCCACCGCTGCTGGCGACCCCCGCCGTGTTGCACGAGGCGTTCTTGTGGTCCGAGACGCGCCAAGTCACCAAGACCGCGACAGTCAACTTGTTCTCCAACCTCTATGAAGTCGACGCCGCGTTGGTCGGCCGCCGAGTCGAGCTGGTCTTCGACCCGTTCGACCTCTCCGACATCGAGGTGCGCTACCAGCACCGGCCGATGGGCCGGGCGGTCGCGGTGCGCATCGGCCGTCACAGCCACCCCCAAGCCCGACCCGAGACACCACCGGCACCGCCGACCGGGATCGACTACCTCGCGCTGGTCGAAGCCCGTCACCGCGAACAACTCCAACGTCACACCACCTCCTTCGCGACCTTGCACGACGACCGCACCGACGACTTCGACGAGGAGGCGAAGTGAGCATCGAACTGTTGCGTTCGCACTGGGGCTTCACCCGGATGCCGTTCACCAAGGATCTTGCCCCCTCGATGCTGCATCGTCACTCCGGCCACGCCGAAGCCGTCGCCCGCATCTCGTGGTGTGTGTCCGAGACCGCGATCGGCGTTGTCACCGGCGAGGTCGGTGCCGGCAAGACCGTCGCCGTCCGCGCCGCGCTGGCCGAGCTCGATACATCCCGGCACACCGTCATCTACATCGGCAACCCGGCCATCGGCGCCCGCGGCCTCTATGCCGCGATCGTCGCCCGACTCGGTGGCACACCCCGCTTCCACAAAGCCGCGCTCATTCCCCAAGCCACCGACGCGCTCGCCGCGGAAGTCCATGAGAGGGGAAAGCACGTCGTGATCGTCGTCGACGAGGGGCACCTGCTCGCGCCCGATCAGCTCGAAGAACTCCGATTGTTGACCAATGCCGAGATGGACTCGACCAACCCGTTCGCCCTCGTCCTCGTCGGCCAGCCCACCCTGCGCCACCGGTTGCACCTCGGAGCGTTCGTCGCCCTCGACCAGCGGGTGGGGCTGCGCTACGCCATCC
>JBKKDD010000071.1:0-9980 GCA_046708705.1 Miltoncostaeaceae bacterium
CCGCCGCTTCGCCGCGCCGAGCCGCCCCCGACGCCCCGCCCCCCGCTTCGCCGCGCCGAGCCGGCTCCCCCCGAGTCCACCAACGGGGACGGCGCCCCCGCGACCAGCGAGCCGTCGCCGACCGTCACCAGGCGGATCCCGTGTGTAGCGCCCGTCGACGCCGGGCGTGGCGCCGACCGTGATGCCGGCCGCGGCAAGCGCCGCCGCGTGATCATCGACGCGCAGGCCAGCAGGCGCGGACCCGGCCCGCAGGGCCGTGACCGCCGCGGGCACAAGGGCGGCCCGCGGTCTGAGGAGCGCGAGCCCGTTCCCACGATCCCGCCCGGCGAGATGCCCCAGGTCGACGTGCGCTCGGGCGCGACCATCAAGGAGATGGCCGAGTCGCTCAGCATTCCCGCCACGCTCATCATCAAGACGCTGATGGGCATGGGCGAGCTCGCGACGATCACCCAGTCCCTGTCGGACGAGGAGATGGAGCTGGTCGCGGCCGAGCTGGAGCGCAAGATCCAGATCGTCCACGCCGAGGAGGAGGACGAGTTCGCCTCGATCGAGGAGGACACCCCCGGGAGCCTGGTCGCGCGCGCCCCGGTGGTCACCGTCATGGGTCACGTCGACCACGGCAAGACCTCGTTGCTGGACGCCATCCGCATGACTGAGGTCGTGGCGGGGGAGGCCGGCGGCATCACCCAGCACATCGGCGCCTACCAGGTCCACCACCATAATCGGGAGCTGACGTTCCTGGACACTCCGGGCCACGAGGCGTTCACCGCCATGCGTGCCCGCGGCGCCAAGATCACCGACGTGGCGGTCATCGTCGTCGGGGCGGACGACGGCGTGATGGAGACGACGATCGAGGCCATCGACCACGCCCGGGCCGCCGAGGTGCCGTTCATGGTCGCGATCAACAAGATCGACAAGCCAGGCGCCAACCCGGACCGCGTCCGCCAGGAGCTGTCCACGCACGACGTCATCCCGACCTCGTGGGGCGGCACGTACGAGTTCGTCGAGGTCTCGGCGCTCGAGCGCACCGGTCTCGACACGCTCTTGGAGACCGTGCTGCTGGTGGCCGACGCCGACGCCGACCCCAAGGCCAACGTCGGAGCGGCCGCCTCCGGCAGCGTCATCGAGTCGCGCCTGGACCCGGGTCGCGGCCCGGTCTGCACCCTGCTCGTGCAGCGCGGAACCCTGCGGGTGGGCGACGTGCTGCTGGTCGGGCAGACCTTCGGCAAGGTCCGCGCGATGCACGACTACAAGGGCGACGTCATCGACGAGGCCGGACCGTCCGTGCCGGTCGAGGTGCTGGGCATGGACGGGGTGGCGGACGCCGGTGAGCGCTTCCGCGCCGTCGAGAACGAGCGGGTCGCCCGCCAGCTCGCAGGCCAGCGCTCCCATCGCATCCGTGCCGAGGAGCTCGCCAACCGTCGCCCGGTCTCGCTGGAGGACCTGTTCGCGCGCGTGCAGGAGGGGCTCAACCAGCTCAACATCATCATCAAAGCGGACGTGCACGGATCGGTCGAGGCCCTGCGCGACGCGCTCGAGAAGATCGAGCAGACCGAGGTCAAACTGCGCATCATCCACACCGGCGTGGGCGCGGTCACCGAGTCGGACGTCAACCTGGCGGCCGCATCCGAGGCCATCGTCATCGCGTTCAACGTGCGGCCCCGGCCCGAGGCCCGCATGCTCGCCGAGCGCGAGGGCGTCGACGTGCGCAACTACCGCGTCATCTACCGCGCGATCGAGGACATGCGCGCCGCGCTCATCGGCATGCTCACGCCGGACATCGTCGAGCAGACGCTCGGCACGCTCGAGGTGCGCACGACGTTCCGCGCCTCGCGCATCGGGACGATCGCCGGCTGCTACGTCACCGACGGCATCGCGCGCCGGAACTCCAACATGCGTCTGGTGCGCGACGGCACGATCGTGTTCGAGGGCAAGATCGGTTCGCTGCGGCGCTTCAACGACGACGTCCGCGAGGTCGCGCAGGGCTTCGAGTGCGGCGTGGTGATCGACGGCTTCAACGACGTGAAGGACGGCGACGTCATCGAGGCGTACGAGCTCACGGAGGTCGCGCGCACCGAGCAGGCTCCGGCGGCGGAGGCAGGCGGCTCACAGGGGTGATCGACTCATGGGCTGCGGCTACGTCGGCACGTTGACCGTCGATCTGCATCTTCCGAGCGCCGGGTCGCTCAAGGACAAGCGCAAGGAGCTGCACCGGGTCCGCGCCGCGCTGGTCAAGCGGGTCGGCTGCGCGGTCGCCGAGGTCGACCACCACGATCTTCACCGGCGAAGCCGCGTGACCCTGGCGGTCGTCACCCGCGAGCACGGCGAGTGCGAGAAGCTGCTGGACGCCGCGTCGCGGTTGCTGCACACCGACCCCATGTTCTCGGCCCTGGGCGAGTCACGCGAGGTCATCGGCGTCGAGGACGACCCGACGTTCGCGAGCGGGGGGTTCTGAGGATGGCCCGGGCCGGTGGACGGCTGCGACGCGTCAACGAGGCGCTGCGCGAGGTGATCGCCGAGGCGGTGCAACGTGAGCTGGCCGACCCGCGCTTGTCGTTCGTCACGATCACCCACGTCCGCGCCACGCAGGACCTGAAGGAGGCGAAGGTCTTCTGGACGGCCCTGGATCGCGCGAAGGCCGACGGGGCCGCCGCGGCCCTGGAGTCCGCGCGCGGCGTGCTGCAGGGACGGGTCGCGCGCGAGCTGCGCGTCCGCCAGACACCTCAGCTCACGTTCGTGTTCGACGACCACCAGGACAACGCCGTCCGGCTGACGCGCTTGATCGACGAGGTCACCGCGGACCTGCCGCCCAAGAGGCCGGACGAATGAGTGACAGCCGCCCGGAGCGCGACATCGCGCCGCGGGCCGCGACGACGGCCGAGATCGCCGCCTGGCTCCGGGCCGACACGGGCCCACTGATCGTCGCGACCCACCGCAACCCCGATGGCGACGCCATCGGATCGCTGCTCGCCATGGCGCGGGCGCTGCGCGCGGCCGGCCGCGACGTGCTCATGTGGCACCCCGACGCCCCCGCGGTGCCCGAGGACCTGGCGTTTCTGCTGCGCGACGGCGAGGAGGTCGTCCGGGACTTGCCCGACGACATCGGCGAGCGGGCGCTCGTGGTCCTGGACTGCGCCACCGCCGGCCGGCTCGCAGATCACCCGCCCGGCGCCCTCGGGCGCTTCGTGGTCAACATCGACCACCACCACGACAACGGCCGGTTCGGCGATCTCAACCTGATCGACGCGACGGCCTCGAGCACCGCCGAGATGGTCGTCGCCATCATGGCGGCGGCCGGCTGGCCGCTTGACGCCGACATCGCCGAGGCCCTGCACGTCGGCTTGATCACCGACACCGGGCGACTGTCGTACTCCAACGTGACGCCCGCCACGCTGCGGGCCGACGCGCGGCTGGTCGAGGCCGGCGTGGACGTGGCCACGACCGCGCGGCGACTCTACGAGAACCTGCCGATCGAGCACGCGCGTCTGCTGGGCATCGTCTACACCAAGGCGCAGGTGCTCCTGGACGGCAGGCTCCTGGTCGCCGTCCTGGAGCTGGAGGACTTCGCGGCCGCCGGTACCGACGACGCGGACGGCGCCGCGGAGGCGCTGCGGGCCATCCGTGGGGTCGAGGTCGGGGCGCTCGTGCGCCAGCTGCACAGCGGTGGCCTGCGGGCCTCGCTTCGATCCGCGTCCGACCGGGTGGACGTCTCGGCGATCGCCCGCATCGAGGGCGGCGGCGGCCACCGTGCGGCGGCGGGGGTGACCTCGCAACGCTCCGCGGAGGAGTTCGTCGACTGGCTGGCTGACGCCGTCCGGGCGCAGCTCGATGGCTGACGCGTTCGGCATCTGGCTGGTCGACAAGCCAGCCGGGCCGACGTCGCACGACGTCGTCGCGACGATCCGCCGCAACGTCGGTCGCTCGGTGCGCGTGGGCCACGCGGGCACCCTCGACCCGTTCGCGACCGGGCTGCTGGTCGTCCTGGTGGGCAGGGCCACGCGCCTCGTCAAGTTCATGACGGAGATGGACAAGGGCTATCGCGCGCGCATTCGCCTGGGGGCGACGTCCGTGACGGGCGACCCCGAGGGCCCGATCACGCCGACCGGCGCTCCCGTCCCCGATCGCGACGCCATCGCCGCCGCCGTCGCGGCGTTGCCGGGGGTCCATCGTCAGCGGGTTCCCGCGCTCGCCGCGGTCAAGGTCGACGGCGAGCCGCTCTACCGGCGCACCCGGCGCGGCGAGGATGTCGCGCGCCCCGAACGCGACATCACGATCGCCGACGCCCGCCTGGTGGACGTCGATCCGGCCGCGGGGTGGCTCGACCTGGATGTCACCTGCTCCAAGGGCACGTACATCCGCCAGCTCGCCGCGGATCTGGGGGACTGGTTGGGATGCGGCGGGTACTGCGCCGCGCTGCGGCGCACCAGGGTCGGCGGGTTGCAGGTGGCCGACGCCGTCGCGCCCACGGCCGTGCGGCGCATGGGGGGCATTGCCCCGCGGCTGGCGCTCGCGCCCATGCCGGAGCTGGCGCTGGACGCCCAGGCCGCGCACGACGTCGGTCACGGCCGGCCGCTCGACGGCGCCGGGGACGGCGACGGTCCCGTCATGCTGGTCGCCGGGGGCGAACTGCTCGCGATCGGGTACCCGGGCAGCGACGGCCGGCTGTGGCCCAAGGTCGTCCTGCGATGAGACGCTACCGGGGCATCGGTGAGCTGCCGATGGGCGGGGACGCCAGGGCGGTGGCGATCGGGGCGTTCGACGGCGTGCACCTGGGCCACCGCGAGATCATCCGCCTGGCGGTCGACGCCGCCGCGCGCCGCGGCTCCTCGTCGATGGTGATCACGTTCGATCCCAACCCGCTGACGGTGCTGCGCCCGCAGTTCAAGACGACGATGCTGACCAGCGCCGACATCCGCGCGCGGATCATCGCGCAGCTCGGGGTGGACGAGCTCCTGGAGATCCCGTTCACCAAGTCGTTCTCGCACATCCGCTGGGACCGCTTCTGCGAGATGCTCGCGACCCCGCCGATCGCGGCGCAGACGATCGCCGTCGGCCGCAACTTCCGGTTTGGCCACGGGGGCCAGGGCACCGCGGGCATGCTCCGCGACGCCCTGCGCCAGCGGGGCATCGACGTGGTGATCCCGGCCCTGGTCACCAGCCCCGACGGCAAGCCGATCTCGTCCACCCGCGTGCGGCGGCTGATCGCCCAGGGGGACGTCGCCGACGCCGACAGGCTGCTGGGCCGCGCCCACTGCGTCACCGGGACCATCGTCCACGGCGACGGGCGTGGCGCCGGTCTCGGCATCCCCACGGCCAACCTGGAGGTCAGCGACCGGGCGGCGATTCCCGGGCGTGGCGTCTACGCCGCCTGCGCCCGGGTGGCGGGGCAGACGTGGCCGGCCGCGGTCAACGTCGGGCTGGCCCCGACACTGCGCGAGGGGCACGACATCCGGGTCGAGGCGCTCCTGATCGACTATCCCGGCGGCGACCTGTACGGACAGACCGCGAGTATCTCGTTCCTGGAGCATCTCCGGGGCGAGACGCGGTTCGTCTCGGCCGAGGCGCTGGTCGCCCAGATCGCGCACGACGTCGCCCGCACGCGCGTGATCGCCGCGGGTGCCTCCGACCCGCTCTGCTAACCTCCGGCTGGTATCAGGGCTTCCCGAGGGTGTTCGATCGGACCGGCGGTGCCGTGACCGGCGCGCGCTGGACATGCGATCGAACCGGGGAACCCAATCAATGTTGTCGACCCGGGGCGGCGGACATTCGGTCCAGCTGCGCCGAGGCCGTGGACAGGAGAGTGGAGCATGGACAAGCAAGCGAAGGCCGGCGTCATCGAGACGCACCGGCGACACGCGACCGATACGGGATCGCCCCAGGTGCAGGTCGGGATCCTCACAGAGCGGATCAACTCGCTGACCGAGCACCTCAGAACGCACAAGCACGACCACCACTCCAGGCGTGGCCTGCTGATGATGGTTGGCCGCCGGAGACGGCTGCTCAACTACCTGCAGTGCGTGGATCTCGAGGGATACCGCGCGCTCATCGAGCAGCTCGGGCTTCGGCGTTAGCGAGACGAAGGACGAACGCGTCCGGCCATCCGGGCCGGCGAATGGAATGCGCCCCACCGAGTGGTCGGGGCGAGACAGGGGATTGGAATGTCAGTGGAGGTAGTGACCGCCGAGATCGGTGAGCTTGCGATCTCATTCGAGACGGGTCGGCTCGCAAAGCAGGCGAGCGGCTCGGTCGTCGTCCGGGCAGGAGACAGCATGGTGCTCGTCACCGCCGTCGGGCTCAGAGAGGCACGGGAGGGCGCGGATTTCTTCCCCCTCACCGTGGATGTGGAGGAGCGCATGTACGCCGCCGGCAAGATTCCCGGCGGGTTCATCAAGCGTGAGAGCCGTCCGAGCGACCGCGCGACGCTGACGGCGCGCATGACCGACCGACCGATCCGGCCGCTGTGGCCCAAGGGCTACCGCTACGAGACCCAGGTCGTCGCGACGGTGCTGTCGACCGACCAGGTCCACGCGTTCGACATCTTGTGCATCAACGGCGCGTCGGCCGCGCTGATGATCTCGGACCTGCCGTTCCAGGGGCCCATCGGAGCCGTGCGCATCGGCCTGATCGACGACGAGTTCGTCATCAACCCGACGCTGCAGGAGATGGCCGAGTCCGACCTGGACCTGATCGTCGCCGGTTCCGCCGACGCGATCTCGATGGTCGAGTCGGGCGCCAACGAGGTGGACGAGGAGACGATCCTCGAGGCTCTGGCGATCGCCCACGACGAGATCAAGAAGCTCTGCGCCGCCCAGGAGGAGCTGCGGGCGAAGGCGGGCAAGGAGAAGTGGGTCGTGGAGTCGGTCACGGTCAACCCGGACCTGCTCGCCAAGGTGGAGTCCGCCGGGCGCGCGCTGGTCGAGGAGGCCACGCTCGAGCAGCGCAAGCTGGAGCGTCGCGACAAGGTCAAGGTCGCCAAGACCGAGATCTCGGCCGCGGTGCTGGGCGACGAGCCGAGCGCCGAGGACAAGGCCGCGTTCGGCCGGGCGTTCGACGCGCTGCAGAAGTCGATCATCCGCAAGCGGATCGCCATCGACAAGAACCGACCCGACGGACGCGCGGCCGACGAGATCCGTCCGATCGCGTGCGAGACCTCCGTGGCCCCGCGCGTGCACGGCTCGGGCCTATTCACCCGCGGTGAGACGCAGGTCATGACGCTGCTGGCCCTGGGCACGTTGAAGGACGCCCAGCGCATCGACGGCATCGGCATCGATACGTCCAAGCGCTACATCCACCACTACAACTTCCCGCCGTTCTCGGTGGGCGAGACCGGGTTCATGCGCGGTCCCAAGCGGCGCGACATCGGCCACGGCGCGCTCGCCGAGCGGGCCCTGATGCCGATGATCCCGTCCGAGGACGACTTCCCGTACACGCTGCGGCTGGTCAGCGAGACGTTGGAGAGCAACGGCTCGTCGTCCATGGCCTCGGTCTGCGGCTCGACGCTCGCCATGCTGGACGCGGGCGTCAAGCTGACGCGTCCGGTCGCGGGCATCGCGATGGGCCTGATCAAGGAGGGCGACGACTACGTGGTGCTGAGCGACATCCAGGGCGACGAGGACCACCTCGGCGACATGGACTTCAAGATCGCGGGCACGAGCGAGGGCATCACCGCGCTGCAGATGGACATCAAGATCACGGGCGTGACGTTCGAGATCCTGCGTGACGCGCTGGCACAGGCCAAGGCCGGCCGCGAGCACATCCTCGGGATCATGAACGAGCACATCTCGACGCCACGGGAGGAGCTCTCGCCGTGGGCGCCGCGCATCACCACGGTCAAGATCGACCCGGAGAAGATCGGGGCGGTCATCGGCAAGGGCGGCGAGACCATTCGCGGGCTCGAGGCCGACTACGACGTGGAGATCTCCATCGAGGACGACGGCACGGTCCACGTCTACGGCGTGTCCGGGCTCAAGGCCGAGGAGTGCGTCGAGGTGATCCGGCGGATGACCAAGGACGTCGAGGTTGGCGACACCTACACCGGCGCCAAGATCGTCAAGACCACCGCGTTCGGCGCGTTCGTCGAGCTGACCAAAGGCGTCGACGGGCTGCTGCACATCTCCAACCTCTCGCGCGAGCGCGTGGAGAAGGTCGAGGACGTGGTCAACCGCGGCGACACGGTCGACGTGACAGTCGTCGAGGTCGACAAGGCACGCGGGCGCATCGGTCTGCGCATCGTCGGCATGGAGGACGCGAGCGGCGGCGGCAGTGGCGCCGCGGGCAACGGCGCTCCGGCGGCCGACGGTGACGACGGTCCGCGTCGCAGGCGTCGCCGCGTCAGCGCGGGCGACGTGTCGGGGGAATGAGCGAGGCGACCCTCACCACGACCGGTGGGGGGCTCCGGGTCATCTCGGAGCCCCTCCCGGGCGTGCGCTCGGTGGCGCTCGGCATCTGGGTCGGCGTGGGCTCGCGGTTCGAGCGCGACGCCGAGGCCGGCATCTCGCATTTCATCGAGCACCTGCTGTTCAAAGGGACCCCGGACTACTCGGCCCAGCAGATCGCGGAGCTCTTCGACGGGCTCGGCGGCGAGCTGAACGCCGCGACGGGTCGCGACTACACCGTCTTCTACACGCGGGTCCTGGACGAGCATCTGGACGAGGCCGTCCCGGTGCTGGCGGACATGCTGCAGCGCCCCGGGTTCTTCGATCTGGACCAGGAGCGCGAGGTGGTCCTGGAGGAGATCGCGATGTACGAGGACGATCCGCAGGACAAGGTCCACGAGCTGGTCGGGGCGGCGGTCTTTCCTGGCCAGTCGCTCGGACGCCCGGTGATCGGCACCGCCGAGGTGATCGCAGGCGTCGACGTCCGCGGTTTGCAGGGCTATTTCCGCGACCACTACACCGCGCCGCGCATGGCGCTGGCGGCGTCGGGCAACATCGAGCACGAGCGGCTCGTCCAGATCGCCGAGACGCTCCTGACCGGCGTGCCGACCGCGGGCGTGCCCGCCACGTTCGAGGCCGCGGCGGCGGGCGCCCCGGTGCTTGTGTGCCGCGAAAAGGCCACCGAGCAGTACCACTTGGCCTTCGGCGGCCCCGGGATCTCGCGGAGCGACCCGCGCCGGCACACGCAGTCGGTCCTCGACACGATCCTGGGCGGCTCGATGAGCAGCCGGCTCTTCCAGGAGATCCGTGAGAAGCGCGGCCTCGCCTACTCGATCGGGTCGTACTCGACCGGCTACGCCGACGCTGGACAGGTCGGCCTGTTCCTCGGCACCCGTGGGGACAACCTGCGGACCGCGTGCGAGGTGATCGCTGCCGAGCTGCGACATCTCGCGACCGACACCATCCCGGCGCCGGAGCTTCGCCGCGCGAAGGAGCACTTGAAGGGCCGGTTGGTCCTGTCCCTCGAGAGCCCCGCAATGCGGATGAATCGCCTCGGGCGCTCTGTCGTCACCGACACCGAACTGCTCCCGATCGACGAGATCATCGCCCGCATCGAGGCCGTCAGCTCCCAGGACATCCAGGACCTGGCCGCCGAGTACTGGCAGCCGGAGTCCTTCTCGCTCGCGGCGATCGGCCCCGACGGCGCGATCGTGACCGCCGCCGCTGAGCGCTTCGCCCCCTCGCTGGCCGCCTGACCCGCACCCCCGGGCACCGCGGCCGTCCCAAGCAAGGTGAGCCCGGCAGGCTGCCGCCTGGGTGAAGCGCTACGCCCCACGGCCACGCCGCAGCGCCCCACGCCCGCCGGTGTCCATGCCCGTGGAGAACGTCAACCGACTCTGAATCGGCTCCACAACAACGTTCTCATCTCCAAGGGGCACCCCCAGTGAGGCGGCCAAAACGGCCAACTGGCGATGTCTCGTGCCACTTGTGTCATGCACGACACACCTTTCGGCGGCGGCGGCGGCGGGGGTTGGGGGATGGGGCGTGGCCGTGGATGGTCCCCACTCAACGAGTGACGGTGCGAGCGTCACTCGGGTCGTCGGA
>JBKKDD010000072.1:0-3573 GCA_046708705.1 Miltoncostaeaceae bacterium
CCAGCGCTTCCCTCAGGACCTGGAGCGGCTGTCCCTGGGCGTCGCGATCATCCTGATGGCCACGTACGTGGCGGGGCTCATCTTCTCGCTCAAGACGCACAAGGACCTGTTCAACCCCGCCCACGAACCGGATGACCACGCCGGTGAGCCATGGTCGGTCCGCAAGGCGGTCACGATGCTCGCGGTCGCAGGCGTCGCCGTCGGCGTGCTGTCCGAGATCCTGGTCGGCTCCATCACGGAGGCGTCGGAGGCGATCGGGCTGTCGCCGTTCTTCGTCGGCGTCATCGTGGTCGCGATCGTCGGCAACGCCGCCGAGCACTGGGTCGCGATCTACTTCGCGGCCCGGGACAAGATGGACCTCGCGGTCAACATCGCGATCGGATCGAGCGCGCAGATCGCGCTGTTCGCCGCGCCGCTCCTGGTCATCATCTCGTTCTTCGTCGGTGACTTCCCGATGGCGCTGGTGTTCAACGGCCTGGAGCTCGGCGCCATCCTGCTCGCCGTGCTCGTTGCGAACCAGGTCACGCAGGAAGGCGAGTCGACCTGGTTCGAGGGGCTGCAATTGCTCGCGGTCTATGTCGTGCTCGCCCTCACGTTCTTCTTCGTCGGCTGACGGCCCAGGGGCATCACCCGGCCTCGGCGGTCGCTCCCGGCTGCTCATCGTCCTCTGTCGGAGGCCAGAGCGCGGAGGCGAGGATCGCCAGCCCTAGAAGGCCGACGACCACGAGAAGCGACACAAGACTCGAGACATGCACGACATCCTCGAGCACCATCTTGAGCCCGACGAATATGAGGATCGCAGCCAGCCCGTACGTCAGGTAGTGGAACCGGCCCAGCAGCCCGACCAGCATGAAGTAGAGCGCGCTGAGGCCGAGGAGCGAGAAGGCGTTCGCCGCATACACGATGAACGTCTCGTCGGTGACGGCGAAGATCGCCGGGATGGAGTCGACGGCGAACACCAAGTCGAACCCGGCGATCAAGCCAAGCGCGGCAAGGATCGGCGTGGCGTGACGACGGCCATGCTCACGCACGATCATCCGGTTGCCGTCGAACCGGGGCGTCACCGGGAGAAATCGCTGGAGCAGGCGAAGCACCGGGTTCCGTTCCGGGTGAATCTCCACCTCCGGGGTCCGGACCATTCGGATCCCCGTGACGATCAGGAACACGCCGAAGACGTAGACGGTGAAGTGAAAGGCGTCGAGCAGGGTGGCCCCGGCGGCGATGAAGATTCCGCGGAGTATCACTGCGCCGACGATCCCCCAGAACACCGCTCGTCGATGCAACGCGGGTGGCACCGCGAAGTAGCCGAGGATCAACGAGAACACGAACAGGTTGTCGACCGAGAGCGACTTCTCGATCACGAAACCGGTCAGGAACTCGACCGCGGAGGCCTCGCCCTCCCACCACAGGAGGAACGGCGCGAAAGCGAAGCCGAGGAGCGTCCAACCGATGCTCCACACGAACGCGCGCCGGAACGAGATCTCGCCGTGGCTGGTGCCGAACGCGACGAAGTCCACGACAAGCATGGCGACGACGAACGCGCCGAACGCGACCCACATCCATGCTTCGATCTCCACAGGACCTCCGTCTCGTCATCGACGAAGGTCTCTCCCGCCATCGCTGGCCGACGACACCGGGCTTTGTGAAGCCGGATTGACGATGCCGCCCGTCGGGGATACTGCCCTTCCCTCCGAGCGACGCTACCAGACCGTCGTGCCACGGAGGCCCGGAGCCGGCCTCCTCGCGACGCGCGTGTGAGAATGCCCGCATGCGAATTCGACTCCTCCGTCACGCGACCCTGTTGGTGCAGCTCGGCGACCTGTGCCTGCTGATCGACCCGATGCTGGATCCCGTGGCGAGTCAGCCCCCGGTCGAGGAGACCCCCAACCCGCGGCCCAACCCGCTGGTGCCGCTTCCGGTCGAGCCGCTCGCGGCGGTCGCGGGGATCTCCGCCACGCTCGTCACCCACCTGCACGGCGACCATTTCGACCGGACGGCGCTCGGCGCGGTGCCGCGCGATCGCCCGGTGCTGTGCCAGCCGCGCGACCACCAGATGCTGGTGCGGGCGGGTCTGCAGGCCCGCGTCGTCGATGGGACGCTCGATCTGGACGAGGTGCGGATCAGCCGCACCGGCGGGCAGCACGGCACCGGCGCGATCGCCCGTGAGATGGGCGACGTCAGCGGCTGGGTGATCGCCGCCGAGGGCGAGCCCACCCTCTATGTCGCCGGCGACACCGTGTGGTGTCAGGAGGTCGCCGACGCGATCGCCACGCACGAGCCCGCGGTGATCGTCGTCAACGCCGGCGCCGCCCGCTTCATCCACGGCGACCCGATCACCATGGACGTGCCCGACGTCCTCGCCACCTGCGCCGCTGCCCCCGACGCGCTCGTCGTCGCGGTCCACATGGAGGCGATGAACCACTGCGGCCTCACCCGCGCCGCCCTGCGCGCCGCGATGGACGACGCGGGCCACGGCGGCCGCGTCGCGACCCCCGCCGACGGCGAGACCCTGGAGCTGTCCTTCGGGTGACGCCCCGGTGGGCGGTCCGCGAGGATGCACCGCCGTGACACGAGGCTCGACAGGGCCGACGATCGGTTTGGGCGGAGTCGAGTCGCGGGGCGGCCCGGACGCGCATTCCCGCCCTACTGACCCTCCGGCACCGACCCGCCCTCCCCGCGCGCTGCGTCCCAGGCGGCACGGAGGGATCGGTCGTACGGCGGGCGGTGGACGCCCTGCTCGGTGACGATCGCCGAGACGAGCCGGTGGGGCGTGCGGTCGAACGCGGGGTTGGCGACGGGGGCATTCGGGGGCGTCGCCGGGCGGCCGAACAGGCCGATGCCGAGGATCTCGCCGTCGGCGCGCTCCTCGATCGGGATCGCGGCGGCCGAGGGCAGCGACAGGTCCAGGGTGGACGTCGGGGCGGCCACGATGAATGGGATGCCGTGCTCGCGGGCCAGGATCGCGACGCCGTACGTGCCGATCTTGTTGACGACGTCGCCGTTGGCGGCGATGCGATCCGCGCCCACCACGACGTGGCTGACACGTCCCTCGGCCATCATCGTCGCCGCCATGTTGTCGGCGATCAGCGTGTACGGGATGCCCTCCTGATCCAGCTCCCACGTCGTGAGCCGCGCGCCTTGAAGGAGCGGGCGGGTCTCGTCCACGATCACCCGCACCGTCGGGTCCGCGGCGAACGCTGAGCGGACGACGCCGAGCGCGGTGCCGTAGCCGCCGGTTGCGAGCGCACCCGCGTTACAGTGGGTCAGGATCCGGGCGCCGCGGTGGACGAGCGCCAGCCCATGCGCGCCGATGCGCTCACAGCGGTCCACCTCATCGGCGTGGATGGCGCGAGCGCCCGCGGCCAGTCGCTCCACGAGCTCCGGCGCCGAGCCGGTGTGCTCGGCCACGACCCGAAGCTGGGCGTCGACCGCTCACGCCAGGTTGACGGCCGTGGGCCGCGCGGCGCGTAGCGCCTGACCGGCGCGGGCGAGCTCCTCGTGCAGGGCGCCCAGCTCGGTCGGGCCGCGCTGGGCAGCGAGCGCCAGGCCCATGGCGGCGGCCACGCCGATCGC
>JBKKDD010000073.1:0-3540 GCA_046708705.1 Miltoncostaeaceae bacterium
GGTCCGGTCTGATCGAGGCGAGCGGGGGAACGCGCCCGGCGGCGGCTCTGCGCAGCGTCTCGCCGGGGCTCGGCCCCACCACCGGGTTGTGCCCCGCCAGGCCCTCGTACAGGACCAGGCTGGCGGAGTAGACGTCCGCGGCCGGACCGGTCTGGTCGCCGCGCGCCTGCTCCGGCGCCATGTAGGAGACCGTCCCCACCAGCCCGCCGATGGTGGTCAGTCCGGCCTCGCCGGCGATGCGGGCGATGCCGAAGTCGGTCAGCCGGCCGCGGCCGGAGCGGTCGACCAGGATGTTGGCGGGCTTGACGTCGCGATGGGTGACGCCGCGCTCGTGCGCGTGGGCGAGCCCTTCCAGGACGTCGGCCACCACCTCGACCAGCCCCGCCGGGTTGGCCGCGGTCCACCCGTCGCGGGCGCGCTCTGCGAGCGACGAGCCCTCCACGAGCTCACTGACCAGGTAGCACGAGGCCGAGTCCTCACCGAAATCGAGCAGCCGCACGATGCCGGGATGCGCCAACCGTGAGGCCGCCCGCACCTCGGCGCCGGCGCGCCTGGCCATCTCCATGTCGATCGGGATCTCCTTGAGCGCGACGTCCTGTCCCGTCCGCACGTCGTGCGCGCGGTGGACCCGCGAGGCCCCGCCGCGACCGAGCAGGCCGCCCACGCGGTAGCGGCCGAGCACCAACCGGGGATCGTCATCGCGTGCAAGCATCGAAAAGCTTCCTTCGCCGACCCCGTGCTAGCATCCTGCGACCCTGAAGGCGGGCAGGAAGCCACGGGCGAGTGGTGAAATTGGTAGACACGCTAGGTTCAGGGTCTAGTGCTCGAAAGAGCTTGGGGGTTCGAGTCCCCCCTCGCCCATTGCCACTCTGACATCCCGTGATGAACGAGACGACAAACACCGATCGCGGGGAACCACCGGCGCCATGAGCTTCGCCGACGACGATCTGTTCGCCGAACCGGAGGCCGAGTCCCCGCCACCGTCCCGAAGGTCGCGTGGCGGAGGGTCAGGCCGTGGGCCGCGCCCCCCACGCGAGGGTGGTGGCGCCTCGGCGCTGCAGCAGCCGCGCGTGCGGGGGCTGATCGCGCTGGGGCTTTTGGTCATCATCGCGCTGATCCTGATCAGCACCATCCGCGGCTGCCAGCGCGACAAGGTCGTCTCGTCCTACCGCAGCTACCTGGGCGAGGCCAACTCGATCGTCACCGAGTCCAAGGCGCAGGGCAAGCAACTGCAGGACTTGCTCGACAACAAGGCATTCAACAAGCGGGCGGCGATCATCGCCAAGGTCACTGAGCTCGCGACCGCCTCGACCGCACTGGTCGAGCGGGCGAAGGGGCTCGACCCGCCGGACGGCCTGCGGGCGCCGGACAGCACGCTCGCGACGGTGCTCGAGTACCGGGCGCAGGGCCTGGCGCAGCTTCCGGCCGCGATCGACGCCGCCGCGACCGCCAAGGACATCCCCGACGCGTCCACGACCCTCGCCGCGCCGCTGCAACTGCTGGCGGCGAGCGACGTCATCTACCGCAACTCGTACAAGCTGCCGGCCGAGAACGCGATCCAAAAGGACCGCATCAAGGACGTCCAGGTCGCGGTGTCGGAGTTCTTCCCCGGCAATACCTACGACAAGACGTCTCCGGCCGGCGCCATCAAGGTCATCGCCAACATCAAGCGGGTGCGGCCCTCGACCGACCCGGCGACGGGCGGGCCCGGCTCGGTGCACGGCCTCAGCATCGGCAGCGTCTTCGCGGTCCGGACCGGATCGGCCAAGAAGCAGCTGATCCCCGGCACCACGACGCAGCTCCAGCCCGACGAGACCCTGTCGTTCGAGGTGACCGTCGACAACGGCGGCGATTTCAGCGAGTCCAACGTCGACGTCAAGTTCACGTACATCTCGCCCAACAATCCGAGCGGCACCACCCAAACGCAGGCGATCGCCGAGATCGCGCCGGGGACGCCGGACGTTCTGAGCTTCAAGCTCAACGAGCCGCCGTTCATGACGGCCCCAAGCACGATCAAGGTCGAGGTCACGCCGGTGCCCGAGGAGAAGGTCGAGGGCAACAACACGGTGCAGTACCCGGTCGAGTTCACGCTTCAGTGACCGGGGGCTGACCGGTGTCCAGGACGGTCGAGCTGTGGATGGTGCTGGCAGCGGCGGGGCCCGGCGCGGTGGCGCTCGTGGTCGCGATCGTGCTGGCGGTCAAGTTGCGGCGGGTGCGCGCCGACCAGCGGGTGCTGCTGCCCGACGGGGAGCGCGCCGGGATCGTTGAGCGCCAGGCGGCGCTGACACGCTCGGCTGACCGCGCCGCCGGCCGGCTCGAGGACGTGCGCGCCGAGGTGGTCCGGCTGATGGAGCACACCGACGCCGGGCTGCGCGGCGCGCTGCGCTTTCAGGGCATCGTGCGCTACGACGCCTACGCGGACATGGGTGGGCAGCAGTCCTGGTCGATGGCCATCCTGACGGCCGACCGCACAGGCGCGATCATGACGTCGCTGCACGCCCGGGACCACGCCCGTGTCTACCTCAAGCAGGTGCACGAGGGGGTGTCCGAGCAGCGGCTCTCGCCCGAGGAGGAGCGCGCGCTGGCGGCCGCGATCGCCGACCCGGCGCCGTCTATCAGCCCCGCGGAGGAGCGCTCGTGAGGGTCGGCTACCTAGGCCCGCCCGGCACGTTCGCGGAGGAGGCACTGCTTCGCCTGGTGGGACCGGAGCCGGAGCAGGTCCTGGTTCCGTTCCCGACGGTCATCGACTGCTTCGAGGCGGTGCGATCGGGCGCGGTGCCCGAGGCCCTCGTCCCGATCGAGAACTCGATCGAGGGGTCGGTCAACCAGACCCTCGATCAGTTGGCGGCGGCGGACGGCGGCGTGGCGATCCTCGCGCAGATCGTGCAGCCGGTACGCCACCATCTGTCCGCGCGGCGCGAGCTGGCGTTCGGCGAGATCACCCGGGTCTTCTCGCATCCCCATGCCACCGCCCAGTGCACGACGTTCCTGCGCGGCCGGCTGCCGGGGGTCGAGACGGTCGCGGCCAACTCCACCGCCGACGCGGTGCGCATCGTCAGTGAGAGCGACCAGCCGTGGGCGGCGATCGGCACCCTGCGCGCCTCCGACATCTACGGGTGCACGGTGCTCGCGGCCGACATCGAGGACGCCCGTGACAACGCCACCCGCTTCATCCTGGTGGGGAACGAGCCGCGGCAGGCGGTCGGCCCGGGTGGGTTCGTCACCTCGATCATCTGCGTACCGCCGCGCGACCGCCCGGGCGTGCTGCTGGCCATCCTCCAGGAGTTCGCCATGCGGGCGGTCAACCTGACCCGGCTCGAGAGCCGGCCGGCCAAGACGGGGCTGGGCCGGTACCTGTTCTTCATCGACATGGAGGGCAGCCGCGAGCGCGACATGGCCGTCGCCGCCGCCATCGCCGCCATCGAGGAGCAGGGGGTCGCGCGCGCGGTGTTTCTGGGCTCGTACCCCGCGAGTGCCGCTTCCGGCTGAGCCTGAATCCACCGCCCCTCGCGGCGCGGATGCACGCGGATCGCCGTCGCC
>JBKKDD010000074.1:0-7834 GCA_046708705.1 Miltoncostaeaceae bacterium
CGGCGTCGGTGAACGTGGCGCCACCGGCCACGGGCGTGAGGACGACCTGGGCCGTCAGCCCGGCCTCGTCCGCGCCGGCCGTGTCGAGCAACTGGAGCGCGCGGTGCGAATCGGTGCCAGGCACCGAGAAGCTGTCGTCAAGCTCACGGCCCAGCGTCGTCGAGGCGCCGACGACCACGATGGCCGTCACGAGCCACACGGCGATGGTGAGGAGCGGACGCCGGGCGGCGAGCCTTCCGAGGGACGAGAGCAGTTGCGACACGATGAGTCCTTTCCGGTGGTGAGGCCCTCGGCGGGGAGGGTCGCGACGCATGGTGGCGGCGCCGGAGGCCCGCCACATCGGCGATTCGGCTGGACTTCCACCCGCCGTACGGCCGATCTGCATCTCGTCCTTTCGGCCGATTCCGGGCGGGCGGGTGCGCCCTACACTTTGCGGCGTGGTCGCTCTGTTTCACTCGTTCTGGCGCGAGCCCCGTGTCCCCGATCCGCCCCGGCGGGTCTGGCGGGACTGGGTGCTCGTGGCCATCCTGGGGGCGCTCTGCATCGTCGAGGTGATCGTTCGGCCGGACCTCCCGTACCGGGCGCTGTCGTTCATCGTGGCGCTCGCGGGCGTCCCGCTGCTGCTGTGGCGACGGACCCATCCGCTGCTGGTCGTCGCGGCGGTGTTCGGGGCCACCATCGTCATGGACATCCCGTGGGTCATCCAGGGGGGCGATCCGCCCGGCCTCTACACCATGGGCTACGTCCTGGTGCTGTCCTACGCGCTCTTTCGCTGGGGATCGGGACGCGACGCGCTGATCGGCTTGGGGATCATGCTGGTGCCCGCGACGCTCGCGGTCGTCCTGGACTACACGACGCTGAGCGAGGCCATTACCGGGTTCCTCGTGTTCTTCTCGGCGCTGATCCTGGGCGGGGCGCTGCGCTACCGGACCCGGGCCCGGACGACCGCCCGCGACCAGGTCAGGTCCCTGGAGCGTGAGGCCCTCGCGCGCGACCTGCACGACACGGTGGCCCACCACGTGTCGGCGATCGCGATCCGCGCGCAGGCCGGTCTGGCCGTCGCCCCGACCGATCCCGCCGCGGCCCTGGACGCCCTGCGGGTGATCGACGCCGAGGCCTCACGCACCCTTGCCGAGATGCGCACGATCGTCCGTGGTCTTCGTCGCGACGAGTCCGCCGAGCTGATGCCGCTGCCGCAGATCGCCGACGTGCCCGGCCTGGCCACGACCGCGCCGGGTGGGCCGCCGGTCCGGGTGGAGCTGCAGGGCGATCCGGCGGGCGTGCCGGCGCCCGTGGCCACAGCGGCCTACCGCGTGGCGCAGGAGTCGATCACCAACGCCAGGCGCCATGCGCGGCGTGCGAGCCGCATCGACGTCGTTGTGCGCACCGGCGACGACGCCGTGACCGTCGAGGTCACCGACGACGGCGACGGTCCGTATGCGCGCTCCCACGACGGGTTCGGCATCGTCGGGATGATCGAGCGGGCGGAGCGCCTGGGCGGCACATGCACCGCAGGGCCGTACGGCGGGACGGGCGGGACGGGCTGGACGGTCACGGCCGTGCTGCCGCTTCGCGGGGTGTCGGGGTGAGCATCCGGGTCCTTATCGCGGACGATCAGGAGATCGTCCGGGTGGGCCTGGCCATGATCCTGGACGCGCAGCCCGGCATCGAGGTCGTCGGCCAGGCGGCCGATGGCGCGCAGGCGGTGGCGCTCGCCCAGTCGCTTCGACCCGACGTGTGCCTGTTCGACATCCGCATGCCCGGCGTGGACGGGCTGGAGGCGACGCGGCAACTCGCCGGTCCGCAGGTGACCGATCCGCTGGCCGTCGTCGTCATCACGACGTTCGACCTGGACGAGTATGTCCACGCGGCGCTCAAGGCGGGGGCCCGTGGGTTCCTGCTCAAGGACTCCGGGCCGGCGCTCCTGGCCCAGGCGGTGCGGGCAGCGGCGAGCGGCGACGCGCTGATCGCGCCGAGCGTGACGGCGCGGCTGCTGGCGGCGTTCGCCGAGTCGGCCGCGGGGACCCCACCGCCGCAGCCGGCCGAGCCGTTGACCGACCGCGAGGAGGTGGTGCTCGCGACCCTCGCCCGCGGTCGCACCAACACCGAGATCGCCGACGAGCTCTACATCAGCCTCAGCACCGTCAAGACCCACGTCGCCAATTTGATGCTGAAGCTCGGCGCACGTAACCGCGTCGAGATCGCCATGTGGGCCTACGAGACCGGGCGCGTCACGCGGGGAGTCGAGCCGCCCGCGCCATGACCTGCGGGCGCCTTCCGCCGGCCGGGCATCGCGGCACGCGGGCGACCGCCCGCGACCCCGGCTCCGCGGACGCGATCCGCGGAGCCGGTCGCGGCGTGGGACGTCAACCGTTCTTCCCGGCGATGTCGGCCCACACCAGGCGGTGATCGCTGGTCGGGAATGGGAACACCCCGGTCAGACGGAACAGGGGATCGGAGCTGACCGGCCAGAAGACCCCCGAGGCGGTGACGGCGGCGCGACGGTCCGGCAGGACGTAGTCGACCCGCAGGTTGCCCGGTGCGCGGTCGGCGAAGTCGGCGGTGTCGAAGGCCGGGTCACCGCGGTGGAGCAGGTTGATCCCGCCCTGCAGGAACGACTGCTCCACGGCGCCCGCGCTCGACGGGGCGCCGTCCGCGTTGATCCGAGGAGAGTTGAGGAGTTGGTTGATCGCCTGAGCGACGCTGTCGCCGTCCAGGGGATCCGCGTTCTGATCACCTGCGATCACGAAGCGCGCGCCGGGCGCGAGCCCGCCACGGCGACCCGCGTCGTCACGGATGTAGCGACCGTGGCCGGGAGTGACGTAGTCGGCCCAGAACCGGATCTCGTCGTGGTTGCGCGTGCCGTTGCGGTCCTCCGGCCCGTCGAATACCGGCGGCGTCGGGTGGCTGACCAGGAAGTGCACCACTCCGCCGGGCGTCTGGATCGGCAGGTCCCAGTGGCTCTTGGACGAGAGGCGGAACACGTCGAGCTCCTGCGGTGAGTACCAGTCGGCGGGCGCGGGCGTGGCCGGGTCGTCGGGAAGGAGCGCGCCCGGCATGTCCCGCCACAGGAAGTTCTGGAACGTCCGCGCCCGGCCGGTGTCGATCGGGTACCGCGAGTACACGGCCATGTCGAACTGGCCGGGGTAGAGACCGAAGCCGAAGGCGTCGTTGCCGCCGCCGACCGAGCCGCTGTTGTCCAGGTCGAGGCCCGAGGGGATGCCGGTGTTGGACGGCGCCGCGTACCGGTACGGATAGCTGATCGGCGCGGCCCCGTTCTGCGCGACCTCCAGGTAGTTGCGCGCGAACAGGTCGAGTCCCGGGTTGCCGGCGTCGAAGTCGAACTCGTTGATCAGGAGCACATCGGGGCGCGTGCGCTGGATGACCTCCGCCACCGCCCGTGCCTGCGCGTTGGACGGCGTCGACAGGTCCGACACGAGCCGGCCCGCGGCATTGCGGTTGAGCGACGCGTTGAACGTCGCGAAGCGAACGGGCGCGTGCTCGGCGCCTGCGCGGCCCGGGTCGTCGCTCGTCGCCGCTGCGTGCGTCATCGCGGTCAGTGGGAGCGCCGCCACCACCACCGTGGCCGCGATCGCCAGTCGCGTTCCGAATCTCATTGCAAACCCCCCCAAGTCGGTCGTGATGCCGGATGCGGCCGACTGTCCCACCTGGCCGGCGCTTGTCGGGTATCGGGACGGCGAACGGGGTGTGACACGACGGAGACACATACGCGCCGGGGCGGCTCGCGCCCGTCCTCGTCATCAGTACGTCACGACCCGGCAACGCGATCGCAACCCATCCCGTCACGGTCCCCGGCGAGCCTGCCGCCCGCAACGACGAGTCGATCCACGAAAGGAGCCACGCTCAATGAGCCGCCTCATGCGTCATCGCGTCGCCGCCCTTGCCGCGACCGCGGGAGCGCTCGCCGCCGGGGCCATCGCCGCCCAGGGCGCCGATCCTCCCCCGCCCGAGACCACCCTGCTCGCCCGGGCCGTCCTGCCGGCAGAGACGTTCGCGCCCGGCCCCACCTCGGGGCAGCAGCTTGGCACCGCCGCCATCAACGGCGTCACCCCGCCGTTCGTCGGCAAGCAGCCGGTGCAGGGGTTCTCGGCCGTCCTCGACAACAAGGACGGCACGTTCACGGTCATGGCCGACAACGGCTACGGCGCCATGGAGAACTCGAGCGACTTCAACCTGCGGCTCTACGACATCAAGCCCAACTTCGAGACGGCTGCGGGCGGGCCTGGCACGATCTCGGTGCTGGGCTTCACGGAGCTGAGCGACCCCGACAGGAAGATCCCGTTCGCGATCACCAACCACTTCACCAAGAAGCGGGTCCTGACTGGCGCGGACTTCGACATCGAGTCGATCCAGCGCGTCCGTGACGGCAGCTACTGGATCGGCGACGAGTTCGGCCCGTTCCTGGTGCACGTCTCCAAGCACGGCAAGGTCCTAAACCCGCCGGTGCCGCTGCCGGACCCCGACGCACCCGGCAAGGAGATCCACTCCCCACAGAACCCGCTCAGCGAGGAGGCGAGCGCTGTCCGCGTCATGAACGCGGTCCGCACCCATGCCCGCCAGAACGGCAACATCCGCACGCCGGTGTTCTCGCCGTGGAACGTCTTGATCGACGACCGCAACCCCGCGACCGGCACCGAGACGCGGTCGAATCCACCGGCGGGCTCCGGTCTGACTACGGCCTCCAACGAGATCTTCAACGTCGCGTCCCTGCGCCAAGCCGGGTACTCGACGGTGACGTGGACGGTCAACGACACGCCACGCATGACGGAGCTGCTGAAGCTCCGCGTGGACGGCATCATCAGCGACCGGCCCGACCTGCTCTACACCGCGGTCGCGCAGTTCGACGCGAACGGCGACGGCACGCCCGGCGACCTGCTGCTGGCGGACGGGCGGATCGATCCCGCCAAGTTCGACGCCCAGGGCCATCGCGGCGCGCGCAACCTGCGCCCCGAGAACACCATCCCCGCGATGGAGGCGGCGCTCGACACCCTGATGACCACGCTCGAGACCGATACGGGCATCACCAAGGACGGCGTGGTCGTGCTGGACCACGATCCGTACGTCGAGGCGGCCAAGTGCCGCACGACCGACGGCTCCGCATACGTCGACGCCGACCAGGTGCTCCTGCGTGACCTCACGGTCTCGCAGCTCCAGTCCCGGTTCGTCTGCGACAAGCTCTTCCGGGGGCCGTCACAGCTCAATGACCGGGCGCGCTCGCCCGTGGCGGTGTCGTTCGCGGCGGGAGCCGGCCTGGCCGACCCGTACGCGATGCCGACCCTGCAGCAGCTCTTCGACTTCGTCGATGCCTACGTCACCCACTACAAGACCGGCGCCGGTAGCACGCACCCGATGGCGGTCCAACGCTGGAAGAACGCCGAGTCGGTGCGGTTCAACATCGAGACCAAGGTCAACCCGCGCACCGACACGGACGAGCTCGGCAACGTGTTCGCCGAGCGCACCATCGCGGCCAAGAAGTTCGCGCGGACCGTCGCCGACGTGATCACCGACAACGACCTGCAGGCACGCGCTGACATCCAGAGCTTCGACTTCCGGACGCTCCTGGAGGTGCAGGACCGTTACCCGCAGATCCGGACGGTCTACCTGTTCGGGGACTTCCCCAAGTTCGCCGACCCGACCATCGCGGGCTCCGACGACGGCACCAACCTGCAACCCCAAGGCGGTCCCAACACGCCGTGGCTCGCCGGCCTGCCGTGGCCGTACCTCCAGACCGCGCTGTCCAACCCGTTCCGCGCGGCCCGCTCCGGGGGCTTCGAGGGGATGGCGCTGACGAGCGACGGCACCAAGCTCATCCCGCTCCTCGAGTCACCGCTCGCAGGCGGACCCGCCAAGACGCTCGTCATGTACGAGTTCGACCTGGCGTCCAAGCGCTACACCGGCACGCGCTGGAGCTACGTGCTGGACGCGCGCGGCACCAACATCGGGGACTTCATCGTGACCGACCCGACCCACGGGCTCGTCATCGAGCGAGACGGATCGCAGGGGCGCCTGGACGGCTTCAAGGCGATCTTCGAGGTCACCCTGCCGTCCGGCGGAGGTGTGGTCTCCAAGCGCCTCGCCACCGACCTGCTTCGGATCTCGGATCCGGCGGGAATCTCGTCGCCTGCCGGTGCGGGTGACGTCGGACTTGGCACGGCGTTCGCATTTCCGTTCACGACGATCGAGGATGTGGTGCTCCTTGGACGGGACACGATCGGCGTGTTGAACGACAACAACTTCCCGTTCAGCGTCGGTCGCCACGTCGGCTCCGGACGCCCCGACGACAACGAGTTCGTCGTTCTCAAGCTGGATCGCCCGGTCGGCTGACCGACTGATCCGATCACCGGCCGATCCGGCCGGACACCGGCGTGAGGCCCCGTCCGCTGCACCTCGGACGGGGCCTCATCCGGCCTCAGGCGTAGGGGCGTCTCACACGCCGAATGTGAGCAGGAACTGCCGGCGATTCGCCTGGCTCAGGCGGGCGCCGCGACCGCCGGGCCCCCTGCCGTCGCGGAGGTTGTGACGGGGAGGGTGACGACGAACGTGCTGCCGGGATGCTCCTGCGCGGCCAGCGCCACCTGGCCGCCGTGGGCGTGGACGATCTCGCGGCTGATCGCAAGGCCCAAGCCGGCGCCGCCGGTGCGCCCGCGGGCGGGATCGATGCGGGCGAACCGCTCAAAGATCCGCTCACGGTGCTCGGCCGGGATGCCCGGGCCGTCGTCGCGCATGCTCAGCCGCGCTTCGCAGTCATCGTGGGCAACCTCCACCTCGACGCTCCCGCCGGTCGGCGAGGCGCGGATCGCGTTGTCCAGCAGGTTGCCGATCACCTGGTCGATTCGGTCGCGGTCGCATGCGACGACGATCGCGTCGCCCGCGACCCGCAGGGTGACGCCCGCGGCGGCGGCCGCGGCGGCGTGGGTGGCGACCGCCCGCCGTGCCAGCTCGAGCAGGTTTTGGGGAGAGCGCAGAAGCGCGAGCTGCCCGCCGTCGATCCGAGCGAGCGTCAGCAGGTTGTCGACGACCCGACCCATTCGCGCGGTCTCCTCGCGCAGGCTCTCCAGGAGGACATGGGCGTCCGGGGCCAGGTCGTCGTGGCGCAGGCTGACCTCGAGCTCGGCGCGCATCGCCGCCAGCGGTGCACGCAGCTCATGCGAGGCGTCGGCGATGAGTCGCTCTCTGGCGGCGACACCGCTTTGCAGGCGGTCGAGCATCGCGTTGAACGTGCGGGCCAGGTGGTTGAGCTCGTCGCGGGCCAGGGGCACGGGCACCCGCTGGTCCAGGTCCTCGATGTCGATCGCGTCCGCGCGCATTGTCATGCGCTGCACCGGCCGCATCGCGCGGCCGGCGACCGCCCACGCGCCGAAGCCGGCCAGCACCAGCGCGGCGACACCGCCGACCACCAGGAGCAGCGCAGTGCGCCGCACGGCCGAATCGATCTCGCCGAGCGGGTCGGCCACCACCAGCACCCCGCGCCGATTTCCGACCTGGACCGGAGTGGAGATCGCGCGCAGGTGGGTCCGGGACTGGCCGTGCCGGAACGATTGGATGAACGTCACGCCGGCACGAGCCGATTGGATGGTAGCGACGTCGAGCACCGACGAGCGCATCAGCGCGGCGCCGGCCGAGCGGACCACCGCCCCCCTGATGTCGACGATCTGCGCCCCCAGGATCCGGGAGCCGGGGACGGTGATCGCCTCGTTGGCCGCGTCGTCGAACTCGATCGGGCCCTCCTCTCGGTACCCCTGCGCGACCTTGGCGGCCGTGGCGGTGAGGGAGCGATCCACCTCGCCGGTCAGGTCGGAGCGAAGGCCGGCGA
>JBKKDD010000075.1:0-4036 GCA_046708705.1 Miltoncostaeaceae bacterium
GCGCTACCAGGCTGCGCCACGCCCCGTGACCGCCCGTACGGTACCACGACAACCCCGACGCCGCATCCGCCGCGAACCCTCGCTGCAGACCGCGCCGTCTCTCCCGCACCCGGTTGCCGACCCACCCGTAGCATCTGGCTGACCGGCATCCCCCGAACCGCCCGAACCGCACCCCTCCCCGCACCTGGCCACGAAACCGCGTGCGCCGGCAGCCCCACCCGCCCCCAGAACGTTCCCCTCCGCGCGCCAAGCCCCACCGCCCACCGCGGGCGACACGAACAGCCAATTGGCTGCGGCTCGTGCCACGTGCCACGTGTCCGACACCCTTTCTCGCCGCTGCCCAAAACCCACAGCTCGGTCGGCTGGCTGGCGCTGATCGGGCGGCTGGTCGGCCACCGCGGTCGCATCCATCGCAGATCGCCGCGTTCGTAACCTCGCGGCCGGTGGGTCGCTGCTGCCCGTCGAGTGGGGCGGATCTTGCGATTCGGGTCGACGGGGGGCGAGCCGTCGCGTAGTCTTGCGCTGCGTAGCAACCGACAGGAGGGTCTCGTGGGTGACGTGGTCTACCGCAGCAGCGTCAAAATCGAGCGGGAGCAGCCGCCCATCAGGCGCGCGACCATCGAAGTCACCAACGAGTCCGTTGTGTTCGGCGTGCCCGGCGACGTGGGCGTCCACTACGGGTTCGCGAGCGACCACCCCGCGACCCAGCACGCCGGCACGATCGATTACATCATCGCCGCCGCCGGTGGCTGACTGACCGGTACCTTTGGAGGCGCGCTGGCAGCGCGTCAAATCAACTCAAGCGGTGACAGGCTCGTCGGAATCGCCGAAGGCGAGGTCGAGGAGGAGGGCAAGTGCCTGATCCTCAAGCGTATCCACGTGACCTACCACCTCAAGCTCGACGAGGCCGACGCCGACAAGCGCGCAGCCGCCGAACGCGTCCTGGGCGCACACGTAAAGTACTGCCCCGTCGCCAGGTCGCTGATGCCGTCGATCGACATCACGACCTCGCTGGAGATCGAGCCTGTCGCGTAGGGCGCGGGCCTCATCGGGCTCGGCGAAGCACGTCAGTTCTTGACGGGGTACAGGAGCGACGGACGAGTCGGTTGACGGCCAAGCGGCCGTCCCGCGTCGGCCATTTGGCCGGTACGGTGTCATCGGGCCGGGAAATCAATGACTCGACGGGGAGGCACGGGTGGACTGGAAGCTCGAGGTGGTACTGGTTCCGGTGAGCGACGTGGACCGGGCAAAGGATTTTTACGTGGGCAAGCTCGGATTCCAGGAGGACGTCGACCACCGAGCCGGCGATACGTTCCGGGTCGTCCAGGTGACCCCGCCGGGCTCCGGGTGCTCGATCATCTTCGGCGCCGGGATGCCGCAGGCCGAGCCGGGCGCCTCCCGCGGCACGCACCTGGTGGTGACGGACATCGAGGCGGCCCGCAGACATCTGCTGGACGCCGGCGTGGACGTCTCGCAGCCCTTTCACTTCGGGGCCGAGGGGCGGGTTGAGGGCCTCAACCCGGCGCGGGAGAGCTACAACACGTTCCTGTCGTTCGACGACCCCGACGGCAACGGCTGGCTGGTCCAGGAGGTCACCGCCCGCAATCCGAGCGGGTGAGCCGTTGCCGGGCTCAGCCGCCTGACGCCGATGTGCGCAGCCGGCGTTCCACGTCCACCCAGGTCGCCGGGATCGACGTCACTCGCCGCCGACACTCCGTGAGGTCGTTCGCAGAGCGGAGCACGATGTCTCGTACGCTCGGAGGCGGCCCCTGGGGATCGATCACCAGCCGGTGCCGCGAACGGTCACGCACCAGCGCCGTGATCTGATCGACCGCTGAATGCTGCCGGGCCGACGGCGCGTGGAGCGCGGCGGAACACCGCCTCCGCCAATGGGCCAGGTCGGTGAGGTCGCGATGCACGATCGACGGAAGCGCGCGGAGTTGTCCCCAGAACACGTCCGTCTCGGCCCGCGTCAACGACGGCGGGTGTGGCGTCACCGTAGGAATCGCCACGATCAGCAACACCGCCACGCCCACGCTCGCGCCGACCGGTAGCGGCGGCGCACCCGGCTACGCCCTCTCGGCCGCGCGCTCCAGGTCCGCCTGCAGGTCGATCCAGCCGGCGCCGGTCTTGGGGAGGCGCATGATGCACTCGCCGATCTGGACCGCCTGACGGCTCGCGACCTCGCGCACGCTCAGCGCGCCCTGCCCGGACGGCGTCAGGGTCATCGCGTCGGGGTTGCGTCGCGTTTCGGCGACGATCGTCGCGACGGCTTCGCGGACGTCGCTCGGCGCGTCCGTGCCGACCTTCGCGCAGCCGCCGTCGGTCGCGCCGTTCAGCACCGCGACCGTCGCTCGCGCCTGGCTGACCTTCTGTTGGACGTCATCCGTGATCCGCTCGACGTCGTCCTTCCACGGCGCGTTCCAGATCACACCGAAGGTTCCCGCCACCAGCAGCCCGACCACGATCCACTTGATCACAGCGCGTCCCAGAGCTCACGGATGGCGGCGGCGGCGCCCGCGATCGAAACCTCGCGCTTCTCGCGGCCGCGGCGCACCTGCACCTCGATCGGCCCGTCCGGCAGAGTGCGCTTGCCGATCGTCACCCGGACCGGGCAGCCCAGGAGCTCCGCCTCGATGAACTTCTGCCCCGGTGAGAGCCCCGCCCGGTCGTCGAACAGCACGTCCAGCCCGGCGTCGGTGAGCTCCTCGTACAGCCGGTCGGCGAACCCGGCCTGATCGGTCCCGGGATCGCCGATCAGCACCAGATGCACGTCGAACGGCGCGATGGACTTGGGCCACACGATGCCCGCGTCGTCGTTGCCGTGCTCGATGGCGGCGGCGGCGATGCGTGCCGGCCCGATGCCGTAGGAGCCCATCACGATCAGGCGCTCCTTGCCGTCCTTATCCAGGTACGTCGCGTCCAGAGGCGTCGAGTACCGCGTGCCGAGCTTGAAGATGTTGCCGACCTCGATCACGGGCTCCAGCTCCAGCGGGACACCCGACACAGGACACCCCTCCCCCGCCATCGCCTCGCGGATGTCGGCGGTCTCGGCCTGGAAGTCGCGCCCGAGCATCACGCCGCGCAGGTGGACCCCCGTGCGGTTGGCGCCGGTGACGTAGTGGCCCGTGCGGATGGTCTCGTCGACGACGATGCGCACGGCGTCCGACGCGCCCACCGGACCGAGCGACCCGGGGTCGGCGCCAAACCACTCCCTGATCTCCTCGGGGTGTGCGGCACGGTGTCCGCCGATCAGGTTGGTCAGCTTGACCGCGCTGACCTGGTGCTCGCCCCGGACGATCGCGAGCACGGGACCGGACTCCGCGACGACCACGACGCTCTTGGCGAGCACGGCCTCGTCGAGCTTCGCGAACTCCGCGAGCTGGGCGATCGTCTCGACCCCCGGCGTGTCGAAGGGCTCGGGCGCCCCGGGGTCGGGACCGAAGTCGGGCTCCCGCGCCACCGAAATCGCGATCTCGAGATTGGCCGCGTACGCGTCGCTTCGCGCGACCACGTTCTCGCCGACATTCGACGGCGCCATGAACTCGTGTGCTCCGGCGCCCCCCATCATCCCCACGTCGCTCTCGACCATGTACCAGCGCAGGCCGCAGCGGTCGAAGATCCGTGCATACGCCTGGCGGTGCGCCTCGTAGCTTCGGTCGAGACCGACATCGTCGCGGTCGAACGAGTACGAGTCCTTCATGATGAACTCGCGCACGCGCAGCATCCCGCTTTTGGGGCGCGGCTCATCGCGCATCTTGGTCTGCAGGTGGTACCAGCTCTGCGGCAGGTCGCGGTAGGAGCGGATCTCGCGCGCGGCGTGCCAGGTGACGATCTCCTCGTGGGTCATCGCCAGCACCATCTTGCGGCCGGTGCGGTCCTCGAGGCGGAACTGCTCGCTCAGTCCGTAGCGACCTGTCTGTTCCCAGATCTCGGCCGGGTGGAGCACCGGCATGAAGATCTCCTGGGCGCCGATGCGGTCCATCTCCTCGCGTATGATCGCGTCCACGCGTTTGATGACGCGCAGGCCCAGCGG
>JBKKDD010000076.1:0-14174 GCA_046708705.1 Miltoncostaeaceae bacterium
CCCTTCCGACAACTGCGCATGAGGTGGCGTCACGCGGCGGGGAGCATCGATTGCTCCCGTGGACACCTGATCGGGATCGTCAACGCGACGCCGGACTCGTTCACGGACGGGGGCGCGCACTTCGGGACGGAGCGGGCGGTCGCGCATGGGGTGCGCCTGGCGCGGCAGGGGGCGAGCGTGGTGGAGGTGGGGGGCGAGTCGTTGCGCTTCTCGGAGCACACGCCGGTCGACGAGGAGATCGCACGGGTCGTCCCGGTCATCAGCGCGCTCGTCGAGGCCATCGACGTGCCGGTTGCCGTCGACACGTTCAAGGTGCCGGTCGCGGCGGCTGCCATCGCCGCCGGGGCGGTGATCTTGAACGACCCCACCGGCCTTCGCGATCCCGCCATGCGCGACGTGGTGGCGTCTTCGGCGGTGGGATTGGTGCTGACCCACTTCTTTGGCGAGCCCAAGGTGCGTCCCCAGGCGTTCCCGGATGTCGACGTGCCGGGGACGATCCTCGACTGGGCCGCGCAGGCCATCGACAACGCCGAGCGCGCCGGCATCGAGCGTGAGCGGCTCGTGGTCGATCCCGGCATCGGCCTGGGCACGTCGCCCGCGCAGGACCTGGACCTGATGCATCGCCTGGCCGAGCTTCGGGCCGTCGGCCGGCCGGTGTTCGTCCCGATCTCCAACAAGAAGGTGATCGGCGCGGTCACCGGGGCGCTCGCCACCCAGCGCCTGGCGGGCACGACCGTGGCGCTGGCGTGGTGCAGGGCCCAGGGGGCGACGCTCTTTCGCGTCCACAACGTGCGGTTCCTGGCACGGGCGTTGGCGATGAGCGAGGCGCTCGTGACCGGGGCGCCGGCCGGGTGGCACGACGTGCCCAAGTGATAGCTTCCGGCCGGTGAGCGTCGACCCCAACCGCCCGGACATCTCGCTCGGCGAGTTCCTTCCGGTCACCGAGAGCGCAGCGATCCAGTCGGCCAGGTGGCTCGGCCGCGGCGACAACCACGCAGCCGACCAGGCCGCCGTCGACGCGATGCGCAAGGAGTTCGCGAAGATGCCGATCACCGGGCGGGTGGTCATCGGCGAGGGCGAGAAGGACGAGGCGCCGGAGCTCTACAACGGCGAAATCCTGGGCGCCGGCGGCCCCGCGTTCGACATCGGCGTGGACCCGCTGGAGGGCACCGACCTGGTGGCGCGCGGCGACAGCGGCGCCATCGCGATCTGCGTGATCGCGGAGCCCAACGGAATCCTCTCCGCCCCGGACATGTACATGCGAAAGCTCTGCGTCGGAGCGACGGCCAGGGGCCGGGTCGACATCACGGCGCCGGTCGCCGAGACGCTCGACACGGTCGCCCGCTGCTACGCCCGACAGGTCCGTGACATCACCGCCATCGTGCTGGACCGTCCTCGCCACGCCGAGTTGATCGACGAGATTCGCCAGACCGGCGCGCGCATCCGCCTGATCCCAGACGGCGACATCACCGCGAGCATGTCGGCGGCGGTCCGCGGCACCGGCGACCACGTCTACATGGGCACGGGCGGCTCGACCGAGGGCGTCATCACGGCGGCGGCGCTCGAGTGCCTGGGCGGCGAGATCCAGGCGCAGTTCACGCCGAAGGACGAGGAGCAGGCAGCGCGCCTCGCCGAGTTCGGCATCACGGACCCGAACAAGGTGCTGTCCACCAAGGACCTGGCGTCGGCGCCCCTCTACGTGCTGGCCACCGGTGTGACCGATGGCAACCTCCTCCGCGGCGTCCGCTACTTCGCCGACGGCGCACGGACCCACTCGATCGCGCTCAACCTGCACCGCGGAACGGTTCGGTTCATCGACACGGTCCACATCTTCGGCCGCACCCCGGTCCACGAGATCCGCCTGGGCGGTGTGATGTAACTCCTGCGGTCGGGCGCCGTCCGCGGGTGGACGGACCGTCGTCCGGATGATCCTGGAGCGTCGCCGGAGTGGGGCGGACCCCCCATCCGGGTTTCAGGCGCTCAGCCGATCCAGATCGCGTCGCACATGGCTGTCCTCATCATCGCGCTCACGGCGCCTTGGTCGTGGGAATGTCCGCGCAGGCGACGTAGGTCTCCATGTCCTGCGCCGACTTGTGCACGTTGATCGCGTGCGGCGTGGTCTCGAGAGCGACGACCGTGGTGGGCACCGTGGTCTCGGACTTTCCGTCCGTGACGTCGGTGAGCGGGAACTTGGGCGCCGCGGTCAGCTTCACGCACGTGCCCTCGTGGATGTGCGCCGGGTGCGGGCCCGCGGCGTTCTGCAGGTCGAAGCCGACCTTGGTCGCGTTGTTCTCGGTGGTCAGCTTGACCTCGCCCGTGACACCCGAGTTGTTCATGGCCTGAACGTCCACGGTGACCGCGTCGTCGTTGACCGCGTCGTCCACGGCGTCGCCCACGGCCTCGGTGGCGTTGCCGGCCTGCTCGGTGATCGTGTCGACGATGGCCTCGTCATCGCCGCCGCACGCCGCCAACGAGAAGCTGAGGGTCGCCAGGCACGCTCCCACCACCATGAACTTGCTCAACCGCATATTCGTCCGCTCCATCGCTCGACCGACCTCGTCCGCGGAGAGCTACCCGATAGCGTGCGTCCACAAACATCGAATGGGAAATATTGGGCGCAGGGCGCGCCAGGCCGGGGGCCCAGGCTCAGTAGGGAGATTCGTGCCCGCGGGCCTCGTCCCGCACGAGGCGAAGCTCGAACCGCATGTGCTTGAGCGCGTCGCGCGCCTCGTCGGCCAAGTGCTTGAGATCGGCCAGCTCGGCGGCGACCGCGGCCACCTCCTGCCGCGTGGTGCGCCAGGAGCTCCCCACCAGGTCCACCAGGACCTCCAGGTCCTCCACGAGCGCGGTCTGCTCGGCCGTGCTCATCACGGCCACATCGGGTCCCGGGGCGGTGGCGACGCGCTCTCGCATCTCGCCCAGGTCAGCCTCGAGCCGACGAACCGCGGCGAGCACGTCGCGCGGATCGTGGCTCGCGCTCATGCCGGATCCGCCCTGAACCCCACTTGGGACCAGTCCGGCTTGTCCTCGATCTCGTCGATCAGGTCGGAGGTCACCGTGCAGCGGTAGACGAACTCGTCGCCCTGGACCACCGGCTCGACCAGGTCCTCCTTGATCTGCTGGTCGATCCACGCGCCGCGGAACACGAGCTTGCGCAGCCAATGCACAAGGTCGTCGTCAAAGCCGAGCAAGGCGTCGCGATGCTCGGCCAGGTGGCTTGCGAGCGGGCCGTCGCTGCGCACCTCGCCATGCGCCACCAGCTCCACGAGCTGGTCGAGCTCGTCCCCGCCGAGCGCCCCGGCCGTCACGAACCCGAGCTGCGCCGCCGCCATGTCGACCCGCTCGCGGAAATCGCGGGTGTTGAAGCGAAAGCGGAACTTGCCGAACTCCATGGTGAAGTCGGTTCCGGACTGGTAGTTCGACGGGCTTTTACGACGCTGTTGTCCCATTACAATTGGCTCCAGGAGAGGGCTCTGCGAGTGTACCAACGGGTCTCGGATGCTTGTTTTCGCGGCCCGGTCGCCAAGACCTGCGCAGCCCTCGCGCCGCGCTGGCAACATCGCACGGTGACCCGATTCCGCATTGATCGGACGTGCCCGTACGTGGCGGCGCTCACCCAGAATGGCGCCGTCCTGGTCGCCCGCTGCCACGTGGCCGAGGGGCCATGGGCGCGCCTGGTCGGTCTGCTCGGGACGACCGAGCTCGCTCAGGACGAGGGGCTGTGGCTCGCGTCGTGCGCCTCCGTGCACACGTGGGGGATGCGGATGACGATCGCGTGCGCGTTCGTGGACGGCCAGGGCCGCGTTGTGCGCGTGGTCGATCCGCTGCCACCGTGGCGCGTCGCGTCGTGCGCGGGTGCGTCCTCGGTGCTCGAGACCGGCGCCGGTGGTCTGCGCGACGTGCGGGTCGGCGACGTGCTCGCGCTCCGGGGACGTCGTACGGCGTGACTCGGCCTGAACGCGCCCCCCGGCGAAAAATTTCCTCCGCTCGTTGCGACATTCGGCCCGTCGGGAGGGGGCCATTTTTCCTCGCTCAGCCCTTTACGTAAATGCACCGGTTGACCCGGGCCCGGCACATACGACGAGCGAGGTTCCGATGGCAACAGTCTCTCCCACACGAGCCGCCCCCACCCTTGACGTCGGCAGCGGGGTGCTCGCCGCGCTGGTCGTCGATACGGACGTGCACGTCACGCATTTTCTGGAGGACAACCTGGCGGCCGACCGCTTCTCCGTCATCACCGCCCAGAGCGGCGAGGAGGCGCTGAAGACGCTGATGACCGCGAGCCCCGATGTGGCGCTGATCGACGTGACCCTGCCCGGCATCAACGGGTTCGATCTCGTGTCGGCGATCCGCGACGGCAGCGCCACCGGCATCTGGGACACCGGCATGGCAATTCTGCTCATGTCGGATCGCGACGATGTGCACAGCATCGTGCGCGGGATCGAGCGGGGCGCGGACGACTATCTCATCAAACCGTTCCACTATCCCGAGATGCTCGCCCGGATCGGCGCCAACGTCCGGCGTGCCCACGGAGTCAACCTGGCCGGGTCGCTCCGGGTGGGTCCGCTGGAGGTCGATCGTCGTGCCCAGATCGCGATACTCCACGGCCGGCTGCTCGGGCTCTCGGCCAAGGAGTTCGGGGTGCTGTCGATGCTGGCGCGCGATCCGCTGAGGGTGGTGTCCAAGCTCGAGATCCTGAAAGCGGTCTGGGGTTTCGCCTCCGAAGCGCGCACGCGCACGGTCGACACCCACGCGAGCCGTCTGCGCATCAAGCTGGCCGCCGCCGGTGAGCCAGGCTGGGTGCGCAACGTCTGGGGACAGGGGTATCGCCTGCTGCCGGACGACCGATGAGCGTGGTCGTCGTGGTCGACGCGGCCGTCGCGGGCACCCTCGATCTGCCGCCGTGCGTGCACGTCGTCCCCCGGGAGGCGCCGCGATGGGGTCGTGACCGTCGTGCGCGGAGCCTGCGTCCCCTGTATCCCGACCGGGTGCTGGAGCTGCTGTGCGAGCTGCCACGTCCGGCGCTGGTCCTGGCGCGGCCTGACGCATCCGATCCCGATGCGGCCTGCCTTGCGGCGCTCGCCCGACTCGCCGGGCATCAGGTCGTGCGGTTGCCGGCGCGGTTGGACGAGGCCGTCTGGAGCGTCGGCGCGGGGTTCGCGGTCGAGGACCTGTCCGACCGGGACCGCAACCGGGTGCTGGACGTGGTGTGCTGCGGGCCGGACGCCGCGCCGGCGATGCCGCGCCAGGCCTGGGGGCCCGGCGGCCTCACCGTTCCCGCGGTGCGTCCTGCGACCCTCGCCCGCTGGGCCTGCTGCGCGTGGCGCCCATGTGGCTGGTGCGATGCCGGCGGCCTGTCCGGACATCGGTGTCGTCGGTGCGGGTACCCGATCGCCGAGGTCGCGTGGGAGGCCGCCGCATGATCAGGCGGACGCTCAGACGGCCCACCGGATGGTTCGCCGTCGCGGTCGTGCTGGCGGCGGTCGCGGGGCTCATGACGATGCGGGCTGCGGCGACCGACACCCCCACGGCCACGGTGCTGGTCGCGGCAGTCGACCTGCAGGTGGGCGTGCGTCTCGACCCGCCGGATCGCTACCTGGCCGTGGCCGCGATCCCGACGGCGGGCGTGCTGCCGGGAATGGCGCGCGATCTCGACGCGGTTCGCGGGCGAGTCGTCGCCGTCCCGGTCGGCGCGGGCGAGCCCGTGACCCAGGCGACGCTCGGCGGCAGCCCGGGAGTGGGCGCGGGCCCCCTGCGCGTCGGGCAGCGCGCCGTGTCGGTTCCCGCCGCCGCGGCTGGTGCGGCTGCGGCCGTGCTCGTGCCCGGCGTGCGGGTTGACGTTCTGGCGCCCGCCCTCGACCGCTCGGGCGACGCCCGGGTCGTGGTCGCGGACGCCGAGGTGCTCGCGCAGACGCCACCTCCCGGCGCTGACGCCGCGGTGGCGGAGGGAGGCGCCCTGCTGCTGCGCGTGGACGAGCGCGACGCGCTGCGGCTGAGCGCCGCCCTGGACATGGGTGGCGGTGTACGTGTGCTCGCGCGCCCGGTCGAGCCGCTCACGGGGACGGCGCCGTGACCCGGGTTGAGCTCGCCCCCGATGTGGCCCGCGACACCTCGGTGGTGGCGGACGCGGATCCACGCGGGGCGACCACACTCGTTCCTGAGCACGATCCGGGGACCCATCCGCTCACTGTCGTGCTGGGTGGCGCCGGTGGCGTGGGCGCGACGTTCGTGGCGTGCGGCGTCGCGCTCGCGTCGGCCGCGGCGGGCGAGCCGGTGGCACTGGCCGAGCTCGACCTGGAGCGCGGCGATCTGGCAGGTGCCTGGGGCATCCCCGCCGAGCGCACGCTGGACGACCTGACTCGGGTCATCGACGAGCTTGTCCCCACGCACATCGAGCTGGTATGCCACTCCCACGAGTCCGGTGTGTCGGTCCTGCTGTCGCCCCGGCGCCCCGGCGCGAGCCGCGTGTGGGACGCGCCCGCGACGCGAATCCTCCTGCGAAGCGCTCGGATGCTAGGTCCGGTCGTCGTCGACGCGGGCGCGTCCCTGGGCGCCCACATCCAGGAGGCCTGCCGCCAGGCGGATCGCGTCGTGGTCGTCGCTGCGCCGACGCTCACGGGCGCCCGGCGAACCCGGGCGGTGCTCGACATCCTCGGCTCGTGGCAGGTCGTTGGCGCGCGGTGCCTGGTCGTCAACCGCGGCGTGGGGCGCGATCAGCTCGCCGCCCGGGTGTTCGCGCGGGCGGTCGGCCTGCCGGTCACGACCGAGCTGCCGTCCTGCGACGCGGACGCCGACGCCGTCGGGGCGGGCAGGTGGCCGGGACGGCGTCGCGGGCGTGGTCTGGCAGAGGGCTTCGCGTCCCTGGCCCGAGGGGAGGGCACGTGAGCCACGTCCCGGCGGACCTGTCGGCGCTCGTGGCTCATCTTCGCGCGCGTGCCGTCAGGGAGATGTCCACCAGGTCGCCCGGTCGCATCGAGCCCGCGGCCCTGGCGGAGATCGTCGAGGCGCTCCTTGACGAGGAGCGCCGGATTCTGCCCGCCGCGCAGCGGCGCGACGTCGTGCAGGCGGTGGTGGACGAGACCCTCGGCTTCGGTCCGCTGGAGGCGCTGCTGCGCGACCCCGACGTGACGGAGGTGATGGTCAACGGACCCGACTCGGTGTTCGTGGAGCGCGCGGGCCGCATCGAGCCGGCACACGTGCGGTTCGTCGACGCGGCGCACGTCATGCACGTCATCGACCGGATCCTCTCGCCGCTCGGTCGCAGGGTCGACGAGGCCAGCCCGATGGTGGACGCGCGGCTGCCCGACGGCTCGCGCGTCAACGCGATCATCCCGCCGCTCAGCCTGCAGGGCCCGGTCCTGACGGTGCGGCGCTTCGGCGCGCGGGCGCTGACGTCCGAGGATCTGGTCCGCCTGGGGACGCTCACGGCGGAGATGCTCGATCTCCTGCGCCTGGCGGTGCTCGCGCGCCGCAACATCCTGGTGGTGGGAGGGACCGGCAGCGGCAAGACCACCACCCTCGCGGCCATCGCGGGCTTCGTCCCCGCGGCCGAGCGCGTCATCACGATCGAGGACGCCGCCGAGCTGCGGCTGGGGCTGGCGCACGTCGTGCGGCTTGAGAGCCGGCCGGCCAGCCTGGAGGGGCGCGGCGCGATCTCGATCAGGGCGCTCGTGCGAAACGCGCTTCGCATGCGTCCGGACCGCATCGTGGTGGGTGAGGTCCGCGGCGGCGAGGCCCTGGACATGCTGGCGGCGATGACCACCGGGCATGAGGGCTCGCTGTCCACGCTGCACGCATCATCGCCGCAGGACGCCGTGCGCCGCCTGCAGACCCTCGCGCTGATGGGCGATCTCGAGCTTCCCTACGCGGCCGTCGCCGATCAGGTCGCGCACGCAATCGACCTGATCGTCCATCAGGGGCGGTTGGCCGACGGGTCACGGCGTGTCATCGAGATCACCGCCTCCAAGGCGGGACCCCAGGGCGCGGTGCTGATCCCGCTCGTGCGGTTCCACCCCGACCGCTGGGAGGGGAGCAACCTCGTGGGGGAGTTTCGCTGGGAGCCGGAGGGGCGCGAATGGCGACGTCGCGCCGGCAGCGACGCGCGCTTGGCGAAGGCGGCGTGAACGGTGTCGTGCCGGCCGCGCTGGCCTCGGCCGCTGCGGTCAGCGCGGTGGTGGGGATCCGGCGCCTGGTGGGCGACGGCAGCAGGCCCTGGCATCTGCCGCGCCTCGACGTGCTGCGCCACACCCGACGTGGGGATGCCCTGGCCGCGGCGCTGCGACGCGCCGGGATCGGGCTCGGTCCGGAGGTCTTCGTGGCGTGCACCGCGCTGGGCGCTGTCATCGCCGCCGCCGCGACCTGGCTGGTACTGGGGGCGAGCGTCGTCGCCATCACCGCGGGCGGCATGGTCGCGGCAGCGGCATGGGGGCTCGTCGCGTCGGCCGACCGTCGGTACCTGCAGCGCTTTGCGGCACAGTTGCCGATCGTCGCGCAGCAACTGTCCGGCGCGATTGGCGCGGGACTGTCGCTGCGCCAGGCGATCGTTCGCGCCGCCGCCGATGCGCCGGAGCCCGCGGCGAGCGAGTTACGCGTGCTCGCGACCGATCTGGAGCTGGGCGCGCGGATCGAGGACGCGCTCGAGGCGACCGCGGCGCGCCTGCCCGATCCCGGCTTGCGGACGTTGGTGATCGCGGTGCTGGTCCAGCGGGTCGTCGGCGGCAACCTGAGCCAGGCGCTGGCCGACTTGTCGCGGCGGCTCGAGGAACGGACGGCCCTGGAGCGCGAGGCGCGCAGCGCGACGGCGCAGGCGCGGATGTCGGCGTGGCTCGTCGCGGGGTTGCCGGCGGCCGGCGGAGTGCTCGTCGAGATCGCCGCGCCCGGCACGCTCGCGCGCACGCTCGGTCAGGGACCGGGCCTGCTGCTCTTGATCGTCGCGACGGCGATGCAGGTCGTCGGGGTCCTCGCGATCCGCGCCATCATCCGGGACGGCGGGGGACCCCGATGATCGCATTGCCGAACCCCCTGATGATCTGGTCGTTGGCGCTCGGGGCGCTGGCGCTCGGGCTGCGGTCGCGGCGGCGGAAGCGGCCGGCACGCCGCGACGGGCTTCCGCTCCTGATCCGGATCGGGCAGGTGCTGCCGGCGCCCGACGGGCTCGTCGTGCGCGCCAGGAGCCCGCGCCTTGTCACCACGGCCGTGGCAGCCGGGATCGATTCGAGCTCCGGCGTGACGGCGATCGCGCGGGCGCGTGTCGGGCTGGCGGAGGTCGGCTGCGCGTTTGGCGTGGTGCCGGCCATCGCCGATCCATTATGGATCGCGCTGGCGGTGGCCCTTGGCGGTGCCGGGTACGTCGGTCCGCTGCGGTGGGTTCGGCAGCGGGCGCGTGTCCGCCGCCGCCAGGTGGTCCGAGAGCTTCCCGATCTCATCGACGTGGTGGTGATCTGCTCCGAGGCGGGCCTGTCGCTCGAGCCGTCACTGCGCCTGGCGTCGGAGCGTCTGCCCGGCGCGCTCGCGACCGAGGTCGGGCATGCGCTTCGGGATCTGGACTTCGGCACGCCCAGGCGCCAGGCCTACACCGCGCTGGCCGAGCGTCTGGGCGTCGCCCAACTGACCGGTCTGGTTGGCGCGCTCCTTCAGGCCGACGAGTTGGGGACGCCGATCGCGTCGGTGCTCGCCCGGCAGGCAGAGCTGCTGCGCTCGGCACGCACACAGGACATCCGCGAGTACGCCGCCAAGGCGGCGCCCAAGGTCCAGCTGGTCGTCGCGATGGTGATGGTTCCGGCGGCCCTGCTCGTCATCCTGGGGGTGCTGATCATCCAGTTGATCGGTCAGATCGGCGCGGTCGTGGGGAGCGGGTGATGCACGGCGAGCGTGGAAGCGCGGGCGCCGACTACCTGGCGATCGTGGCGGTCGTCGGGGTCGTCCTGGCCGGGCTCGTCACGTTGCGCCCGACGCGGGTCGGGCCGCAGGCCCCGGTCGACGTCATCCCGCCGATCGTCCGCCTGCTCGGCCATCCCGTTCAGAACCTCGCGCCAACGCGACCGCGACCTGCGCGGCCCGTCCGCCCGCGTCCGGCACGACCACCCCGGCCGCGGCCCCCGTCGCCCGGGCCGACCATGATCCCGCTGCCCGAATGGTGGTCCCGAACGTAGGACCACATGCCGCGCGCTTCGGACGACTAAAATGACGTTCCACCGATCGTCGAGGCGTGCATCACCGATTTTTCCTCCCACGACGTCCCATGTCCACGCTGCGGCGCCTCGTCAACCGTCTGGGTACACGCCCACGATCGGATCGGCGGCGCCGCCGACACGGTGCGCCGGTGTCGCAGGTGCGGGATCGGGTTCACCTGGCGGGGGGGGGAGGCCGCGCCCGCGGCGCCGACGCTACTGCCGGGGGGCGGACTGCTGCGACGGGCCGCCGATGTGCTGACGCGCTGGGAGCTCGGACCTGTGTTCGACGCGGTGGCGCGGGGAGGGGCCGTGCTCGACATCGGTGCCGGCAGCGGCAACCGCGCGCTTCTTCTGGCCCGTGCCGGGTACCGGGTGACCGCCGTCGAGCCGGACGCCGTCGAGGCAGGTCACGCGCGGCGGCAGCTCGCAGGGCACGGGTCGGTGCGCGAATGCACGATCGAGGATCTGCCGCCCGGCGACACCGGGTACGACGGAGCGGTGCTCTCGCATGTCCTGGAGCATCTGGAGAACCCGGATGCGATGCTCCGTGCGACGCGGCAACGGCTACGCCCTGGCGGCGCCGTCGTGGTGTTCGTCCCGAACGCCGCCGGGATCGAGGCCCGCATGTTCCGGGGCCGTTGGCACGGCTGGGAGCCGGCGCGCCATCGCTGGCACTACTCGCTCGCGCCGCTCGCCCGGGCGCTCGCCGACGCGGGGTACGCCGACGCCGACGTGCGGGTCCGCGGCGGCTGGCGCTACCCGTCGACGCTCGCCTTCAGCGCCGTTCCGTCGATGGATCCGCAGATCGCCGATTCGCGGCGACACCTCGCCGGGCGCGCGCTCGCGCTCTCGCTGGTCCCGCTGTCCGCACTCGAGACGGCCCTGGGCCGCGGTCCTCAACTCGTCGCAATCGCCCGCCGCCCAACGTAGCTCGGCTCGCCCGGCGTCAGTCCCGCCGCCGGCAGGACCGTATCCGCGGGCACCCCTCTGCTCGACCCCGGCAGTTCCGACTTCTCCGCGCAGTTCCGCGCGGCATAGCGTCACATGAAGTGATGCCGCGCCACTGTTCGTACAGCTGACACGACTCGGTCAGGTGGCGGGGGGGAGGCGCTCTCGGTGTCTCGGCGAGGTGACCGACCGGCGTGGGTTCGTTCGGTCGCGACGCGTCACGAACCGCGTCGATGGCCACTTGGCTGTTGCGACGGTCATTTGGCTTTTCGGACGATCATTTGGCGCAAATCGCAGACATCGGTCGTGCGGTGGCGGTTCGCGGTCTGGTGCGGCCGGTCGGCGGGCGGCGCGACGTCGGGTCAGGCGGTCGCGGTCCTCAAACGAACGTGCGTCGGCGGGTGACCGGGGCCGCCGTGCGCATGAGTGTGGCGGCAATCCCGGCGGGTCCCGCTTCGAGGAGCGCCCAGGAGGGGCGACGATCGGCGCCGTCCGACTCGCCGACGCTGCCGGGGTTGACGAACACGCACCCGCCGGCCTCACGGACGCAGGGGCGATGGGTGTGGCCGGTGACAACGCAGTCGGCGTCGAGCTGCGTCGCGAGCTCGACGAGGCGCTCGCGCGGGGTCGTCGCGTCGACAAGTACGTCGGTGGGATCGTCGGGCGCCCCGTGCATGACCAGGACCCGGTACGGCCCCAGCGAGACGCGGACGGTGAGGGGCAGGTCGGCCAGGTAGCTCAAACTCGCATCGGACAGGCGGTGGGCGGTCCACGACCGGGACCCCGCACGGGCCGAGGCCGGGTGCCATCGCGGTCGCGGCTCGCGGCGCGCGACCTTGGTGTCGGTGTTGCCGCGCACGCACGGCCAGCCCAAGAGCGCCATGCGCGACGCACACCCTTCCGGCTCCGGTCCGCGCAGGACGAGGTCGCCGCTGCACACCCCATGCTCGAGACCGGCCGCCCGCACGTCCGCGAGGACCGCGTCCAGGGCGGCGAGGTTGCCGTGTATGTCACCCAGCGCCGCGAGGCGCAGTGGTCGGGCGCCGTCGCTTCTCACGCCGCCCGGACGTCGTTGAGCGATACGACGGTCGCCGAACGCGACGCGACTGCACGTGCGCACTGCGTGCGGTGCGCGCGGCGCGTCCGGACCGTGACGCGTCGCGCGTGCGCGAGGACGATGACGAGCACGCCGCCGAGGACGGCGGCGATCGCGAGCGATCCGCCCGGGCTGCCGCCACCGACCACCGCGGCGAGCGCCGCCAGCACGAAGCCGCAGATCAGACCCGCGAGCAGCGAGGCGAGCCGCTGCCGCGCGGGCGCGGGGCGACGGTGTGCGGTCTGGCCGACCAGGGTGAGCGCAGGGCGCCGGAGAGCGGGCGCGAACGAGTCTTTGGATGCGTGTGCGTTTCTCATGGGAGAGACGTTAGACACAAATCGCAGGGCGAACAAGTGTTCGCTTCACACCTGCAATGCAACATGACGTGCACGACGCGCATTTCGCACTCGAAATTGCACAGGGGGAGCGGCGGGAACGCGGGGTGCAACCTCCCGTGGATTGGGGAAATTGGGTTGTTTTGTGGGGAGATGTGGGGTAATTTCCCTACCGTCATGCAACACCCACCCCTTCGTGGCGAATTTGAGTGCAGCCTCGACAACCGATTCCGACTCGCGATTCCGGCTCGTGTTCGAGACCCGTTCGTCGCGGGGGCGACCATGTCGGAGTGGTTCGACGGGTGCGTCATGCTGGCGCCGCGTCACGAATGGCAGGACATCGTCGACCACCTGTTCGGTCAGTTGGACCTGCTGGATCCCACGCAGCGTGTGCTGGCGCGTCGTCTGCACGGCAAGTCTCACGATCAGGACATGCTCGACAAACAGGGGCGCATCATCGTGCCCGAGTTCATCCGCAAGTTGGCTCAGATCGAGTCGACGGTGATGGTCGTGGGCGCCCGCAACTATCTCGAGCTGTGGAATCCGGACCGCTACGTCGAAGTCACGGAGAAGGAGGAGGTGTCGAGTCTTGGGAACCGCATCACTGAAAAGCGTGCCCGCTAAGCCCGCCACACCGCACGAGCCGGTCCTGGTCGCCGAGGTCATTGGGACGCTCGCCCCCACGGTCGGTCAGACGATCATCGACTGCACGTTCGGCGCGGGCGGACTCGCCCGGCGTCTGGCTCCGCTCCTGGGCCGCTCCGGCACCTACATCGCGATCGACCGCGACGGCGGGACCGAGCAGTACTTCGCCACGTTCTCGGAAGGCGTCGACTGCCACACCCGCTTCGTGCGCGCGGACTTCGCCGAGGGTCTCCGGCAGCTCGCCGACGAGGGTGTCCACGCGGACATCATCCTGATGGACCTCGGCATCTCGTCGATGCAGGTGGACCAGCCCGAGCGCGGCTTTTCGTACTCGCGCAACGCGCCGCTCGACATGCGGATGGACGCCGGTGGCGGCCAGACCGCGGCCGATGTCCTGGCCGAGGCCTCCGAGGAGGAGCTGACCGGGTGGTTCCGGGCCTATGGCGAGGAGCGCTACGCGCGGCCGATCGCCCGGGCGATCGTGCGCCGCCGCGAGACACAGCCGATCGCGTCCACCTGCGAGCTGGTTGAGCTGATCCGCGGCGCTATCCCGACGCCCGCGCTCTTTGCCGGCGGACACCCCGCCAAGCGCGTGTTCCAGGCGCTTCGCATCGTCGTCAACGACGAGCTCGCGATCCTGGAGCGGGGTCTGGACGCGGCCTTCGGCGTGCTGGCGCCGGGCGGGCGCATGGCCGTCATCTCGTTCCATTCGCTGGAAGCACGGATCGTCAAGCGCTTCATGCAGGCCTGCGCGCGTGGCTGCATCTGCCCGCCGGATCTGCCGCAGTGCCTGTGTGGGCATGAGCCCGAGGCCATGCTGGCCATTCCCAAGGCCCTCGGTCCCAAGCGTGACGAGCTCGAGCGCAACCCGCGGGCGCAGTCGGCGCGCCTGCGCGCAATCGTCAAGGCGCCCGCGCCGTGAGCCGCGGCGCCCTGGCCACCCAGCCGGCACGCCGGCCGGACGAGCGGGCCCGCCCG